>JAGCSS010000183.1 GCA_017964055.1 Lachnospiraceae bacterium | reverse complement strand
TGATGAAATGCTCCATCCGGGGCTTCAGCTCATCGGTGACGGGCACCACCTCATCATACGCGCAGTAAGCGTCGGCGAGGAGCTTTTTGGGTACGGCGAAGCTCTTGCGGTTCTCACCGTTCATGTCATTGTGGACAAAAATCGCGCGTCCGCAGTCCATGAGCTTGAACATCTCGATAATGTCCGGGAAATATCCGTTGAACTGCACCGCGGCATCGATCCTTGCCATGCCGAAGGTCTTTATGGCTTCGCGCCTTGCGATTCTTTCGTAAGCGCGTTTTGAAAGCTTAAACGGCAGGTTCGGGAATATCCTCTGCAGGCGCTTCCAGCCCTTTGAGCAGATCAGCTCCCACCAGGTCCCGCAGTGGGGATTCGTGATGCCGAGTGTCGCGATGCCTTCGGGGATATCGTCGAGCGCCGGCTCATGATATCCTGGCGTGTTGTTCGTCTTCGGGCTCAGCTTGTACAGCACGAGATAATTGTATTTTTCGGGGTCGACATTCTGCATCAAGCTGCCGAGTGCGGTCGCGATGCCATTCCTGATAAAGTCGCCTCCGTATACAGCCACGTTTTTCTTTCCGTTCGACGGCATCTGCGGATACTTTTCGAGCTTTCCTCCGATGAAATCATGCATCAGCTCCTTTGTCACGCCCACCCTCTCATAAGGGCAGAATCTCGCGATAAAGGCGCTGTCGTCATACGAGGAAGGCTGCGTGAGCTCCTTTGCCAGCCCCGCGATATCGGATACGCGCGGGAACGGCAGCTCATCAAGTAAAAACGTCAGCCCGCGGTCCCTGACATATTCCGCCTCATCGTAGGTATACAGGATGATAGGCCTGTGAGTGACCGCATAATCGAACATTATGCTGGAATAATCGGTAATGAGGCCGTCGGTCGCCTGCAGGAAATCGTAAGAAAAAACATCCTCGGGGAAGGTCCTGATATGTTTAAAGCCTTCTGTCGGCATGCTCCCGCGGAGCATCGGGTGGAGCTTGATATATACCAGTATGTCATCGGGCAGGCGTCCGTCTAGGTCCTTAAGCGACGCGGCCAGATCGTGTTTCTGGCTCTCCTTGTCCACCTTTCCGACAATGCCTCTCCAGGTCGGAAGGTACGCGTAAACGCGCCTGTCCGCCATACCGTAGCGCTCGCGCACTCTTCTTCGCGTCTCATCGGAGAAGAACACCTCATTTCTCGGATATCCGGTCATCGCCATCCTGCCGGTGCCGAAATTCTCTATCATATAATCGCGCAGCAATACATCGCGCGTGTGTTCATTGGGGAACAGCATCAGGTCAGCAGTGAGGAAATTCCTCTGCGCGTTGCCGATCGCGAAACGCTCGCCTTTGATGCCCTTTCCGAGAGTCTTCAGGGGCGTACCGTGCCAGGTGTTTAGATAGAGCTGTCCGGGCTTTTTCATGAACATCGGCATGAATGTATTGTCGTTGATCAGTCTGCCGGCGCTCGCGAGCAAGCGGAAATACGCGCGTGAATCGAATCTGACCGTCTTTACCCGCTCCGATGCGCCGGGAAAGCCCGCCCACTGGGCCTTCAGCTTCTCCTCGGTATCCTTGCGGACCGTAACATATATCTTAAGGTTTGAAAACTCGTCTTCCTCGCAGAGAGTCTTTAATATCGCCGCGATATTGCCTCCGAGCGCGGTGCCGTGCTGCGATTCGAGGAGCACCGTATCCTGCCTCACCGGAAGCCTGTCATACATGCCTACATAAGCCCTGTGCGAATAAAAGTCCGCGGAAAACAGACGCTTTATAAATGTTAATCTCCTGTCCAATCTCCTGCCCATCACAAGGCTCCTTCCCGTCAGATCACTCTTTGCAGCCGGCTGCGTCTCACATTATAACACAAAGAGAAGGAGGGCGAAACACCCTCCTTCTTCTATTTCGCAAACGACAGGGGAGACACGGGGACGGTTCTTCCGCCTCTGTATCCGACTACTACCGGCACGGGCCCCGTGCCTTAGTATGCAGAACGGGACAGAATAACCGTCCCCGTGTCTGCGTCAGCTCAGCTCGCAAGATCCCTGCGGTCGTAATACCAGAAAGCGAAGAATACGGCACACAGAGTTACCGCCGCGGCCACGATGAATGCGGACGCGAATGCGGTCCTGCCCGAGAATATCTCGGACGCATTGACGTACGAATAAGGTCCTATGAACAGGTAATCCTTCAGATCGGGCACAGCCCTTCCGATGAGATCATAAGCGTAGAACAGCAGCGCCAGGCCGAGTCCTGCGCCCATCCTGTTTTTCCCGGAGATCGACGAGATCGCGAAGCACACCGCCGCAACCTCGATATTCATCAGGAACTGCCCGCACATGAATTTCATGAACTCACCGCCCGGCAGCGACTCACCCATCGAAACAAAGCCGAGCGCGTACAGACATCCGCATATCAGCGTAAATGCCGCGAGCATGCAGATCACGCAGAGTCCCTTCGCGGCTACGACCTTTTTTCTCGATACCGGCATCGAGAGCAGGAATTCTCCGCTGTGGCGCTCCTCCTCCTTCGAGATGATCCCGATCGCCGTCAGTGCCGCGAACATGCCGCCGCCCAGACCGTGCACAGTCCCCACTTCCACCGCAAAATACCCGGCAAGCGTTGCCATGCTGAGTGTGCTCATGCCGAACGCATCCGAGAAAAAACCCATATCGGAAAAAGCGTCCCCGAGCTCGGCGATCTCACCCTGCATGCTCCGGTACAGCAGTATGCACGCCAGTCCCACGCCGCCCACGGCCAGGCTCCAGATCAGCAGGTTTTTGAAATTAAGCTTTAACTCTTTCAGGAATATCGTTTTCATCCGTCAGACCTCCTCATCCTCGTAAAAGCTCAGGAACGTATCGTCGTCGATCCTGGGCGAATCGAGCATCATCAGCCTGCCCTCCCTCATGATCGCCGCGTTCCTGCAGTACTTGTTCACCTCGGTGAGCACATGCGTCGAAAGCAGGCAGGTGGCCCCTTTGTCCACGTATTCGTTTATCAGTTCGAAGAAATGCTTCTGCATCAGCGGGTCGAGTCCGCCCGTAGGCTCATCGAAAATGAACAGCTTCGGCTTATGCTGCATCGCGCACACAATGCTGACCTTCTTGCGGTTTCCCAGCGAGAGCTCCCTGATCCTTTTTCCGGTATCGACCTTGAGCTTTGCGCATATCTTCGCCGCCTCCTCGGAGCAGTCGAGACCTCTGACATCGGCAGCGTATTTTATAACGTCCGAGACCTTCATCGCATCGTAAAACCAGGCCTCCGAGGGCATATAGCCCACATTTTTCATTATTTCCACATGATCCTTCACACTGTCCATACCGAGCAGCTTTATACTGCCCTCCCTGAACTTCAAAAAGCCCAGCATCGATCTGATAGTGGTAGATTTTCCGGCGCCGTTCGGTCCGATGAATCCGAATATGTCGCCTTCCTTAACCTTAAGCGAGACATCGGTCACGCCGCGGTTCTTTCCGTAGTTCTTAGTAAGATGTTCTATCTCTATCGCGTTCATCATTCGCACCTCCTGCTTAACTCATAACAGAAAAAACAAACGGGAGCAATATCCGCTCCCGTAAGATGCACAAAAACACCCTTATCATTCACTTTTCCGATGCTCGGTCTGGAACATGCGCAGCTCCTCGTTGAGCTTTTTGTCGTCGATCCTGCGCTTCGATCTGTAGATCAGGAAAACGCACAGATACGTGATCAGGATGTACGCGGCAAGTATCAGAGTGACCGATATCCGCTTTTCAAACCAGCCCCCGAAATACGAGACAAGACAGTAGAGCACCGTGCAGACCGTAATCCCGGCGCATTCCCTGAGCCCGAGCGAATCGGACTCGTCGAAATTTCCGAACAGATAGACCTGCAGATAACCGATGATATAGCAGGTAAAGATCATCTCCGCCATATGGAGTATCTCTGCGGAAAACGAGCCCTGCAGCATCCTGTAGACGCAGTAGAAGAACAGGATCGCGAAGAAATACAGGCAGGCCTTGAACTCGATCCCGATCTCCTTTGTCAGATATCTTTCCCAAAGGGATAGCTTGTTGTCATTCTTCATTTATCTGTCCCCCTTCAAAAATCTCCGAAACTCCGAAGCGTATCTCCTGGAGATGATGATGTGTTCGCCGCCCTCCATCGTGGCGTCGATCCTGTTCGATGCAAGGCTTTTCAGCGATCTCACCCGGTTCACGTTGATCACGATCGACTTGCTGCATCTGAAAAATATGTCTTCCCCGTTCTCCGACATAAATGAATTCAGCGTCCCGTCGATCCTGACTACCTTATCCGCGGTGTACGCAAACAGCCTGTCGTCCACCGACTCCAGATACAGCACGTCTTCAAGACCGATACAGACATTGCCTTCATCGGTCCTTCCCCAGAGTTTGTCGCCTTCGCCGCGCAGTATCCCGATGATCCTGCCGACCGTCGGGTTGGGCTCCCTGTAGCGGATACTTATGCTTTCCTCGCCCTCGGTGATCTGTTTTATGTCAATCTTCATATGCCTGTGCCGTCCGTTTACGTTTTATCGTTACCTGAGCGTCTTTAAATACTCCTTGTGTTCATCCGAAACGCGGAAGCTCTCGATCGCCTTCTGTATCGCTTTTTTGTGCGTCCAGGGCTCGAGCCTGCGCTCCTCGATGAACTTTACGCTCGCGTCGTACTGCTTTGCGAGCGCGGTCGCAAAATACCAGGCGACCATCATTTTGATATAATAGTCCTCGCCTCCGACGCCTGCTGCCCATTCAAGATACTCGGGCTTAAAATCCTCTCCGAGGTATTCGTTCATCAGCATCCTGAGACCGAATCTGGCCGTGTAGACATGCTCCGAACCCATCCATTTTTTGATGAACGGGAGCAGCTTTTCATGGTTTTTCGAAAAAACCTTGGGGCTGGCCTGATCGCTAACCGGCCAGCAGTCGACATACGGCAGGAAAGTCTCCACCGCTTTTACGCACTCGTCGAAGTCCTTTATCATCGCGATCAGGAAAAAATGCACGAGATTCTCCTCGTAGTACCGGTGAGGCAGTTCGCGCAAAAACTCCTCTGCCTCCTTCGTGCCCTTTATTTCCTTTGCGATATTACGCATGTCGGGAGTTTTGACCCCGAGGATCGTATCCGCCGGAATATTGGGTACCAGCTTGCTCTGGAAATCCCGGTATTGTTCGCTGCCGCAGGCGGCCAGTCTTTCGTAAACCGTCATTATTCTACCCTCCTCTTCGCGCAAAGCGCGGTGTTT
>JAGCSS010000182.1 GCA_017964055.1 Lachnospiraceae bacterium | reverse complement strand
CTCGGCAATGTGGATGTGAGCGGTCTGCCGGGACTCCAGTACTACAACTGCGCATGGACGGCTCTGACTGAGATCGATGTGAGCCATAATCCCGAGCTGGTGGAGCTGGTCTGCGGGTATAACGACGGACTGCGCAATATCGATCTTTCGCATAATCCCAAGCTGGCCTATTTTGCGTGTGAATGCGATGTGAACCTCGAATCCCTTGATATTTCCAATAATCCGAGGATGTATTATCTGTTGGCCTTCGGTCTTTCGAGCATCGATACGATCGACATCAGCAGCAACAGCCGTCTCTGCAAGGCATACCGCGAAGGGGAATATGTGCACGAGACCGAGAATCTCGGGCTGGTTTACTCAATGACGATAGATTACGGCGGCAGCAGCGATCCGTTTGATGAGCTGCGGCACTGCGTATGTTTTGATGACGACACGGTGATCATCGGTGATTATAAAGGCACTGCAGATGTACCGGACAGCGTGGTGGATAAGAGTGACGGCTTTGCGGATACAGAGAGCTTTGTCACCAGGGCGGAGGCAGTTCAGGCGCTTTATGAAGCAGTGGGAAGCCCTGCGGTGAAGGGTCGGTCGCGCTTTACGGATGTACCCAAAAGCGCATCGTATGCCAAAGCCGTGAAGTGGGGCGAGGACAATAAGATATGCTTTGGCTGGCCCAGGATCAGCTCGGATACTTTTTGTCCGGATGAGCTTATCAGCAGGCAGGATTTCGCGCTCATGGCGCACAGATACGCGGACCTGCTCGGGTTCGGAACGGCCTTTGACTACGGAAGGACCGACTGGTTTGAGGATTTCCGGGAGATCGATTTTTACGCATGGGGACCCTTTACGTGGGCGATACAGTGGCGTGTGCTTAGCTGTGATATAGAAAAAAATCTCTGCTATCCCCACGGAAGACTGAAAGCGTCCGAGCTTAAAGCGGGAATAGCAGAGATATTCGATCTGGATGAGGGCGCCTCGTATTCCGGTCTGGTTGACGGAAACGGAGGAAATCCCAACGAATAATTTAAACGTGTCAGGTAAAACGCCTGAAGAAGTCGGCCTGATCGCGATTGGCCTGTATTCCGATCTCGTAGCGGAGATTGCAGTGGAATACATGGCACGCGAGCGGGTCGTCTTTTTGTCCGTAGATCCGGCTCTCGGCTTGCACGCCTTTTGAACGGAGATATTCCGCCATAGGCTCGCAGGCATTTACGAGGAAATCGTTCTGCGCGGAAAAGACAAATGCAGGGGGATAATCCGCTGTGATATTCCCCAGGATCTCGGTCCTCGGATCGTCGAACAGAGCATCATTCTGGAAATAGTCCATGATGACCTCACTGCCTTCCCCGCTTCGCGGGCGGTCGCGGAGGCTGTACATTCCGCATGCGAGGGAGACTGCCCGCAGTTTGACGTTTATGGGGAGTTCGAAGCCGAAGAGCTTCGCGTACCCACTGTTGGAGCAGATGCACGCAAACTGGCTCGCGAGCTGCGCGCCCGCGGAATCGCCGGTCAGGAATACGTGCGATACATCGAGGCCGTACTTATCGGCATTTTTCGAAATGAACTCAAAGACAGCCAGCGTATCCTCGAGAGGTGCAGGGAACGTATTCTCGGGAGCGAGTCTGTAATTGAAATTCACTACGGCAAATCCGAGCTCGGCCAGGTGCATGCAGTAGAACCTGTACAGCTCCTTGTCGCCGTAAAAGAATCCACCGCCGTGGATGTTCACGATCGTCGGGAACGATTCGCTGCCTGTCCGCATCGGCGTATAAATGTCTGTCAGATTCCAGTCACCGTGCGGACCGTAGCTGATATCTCTGTACTTCTCCAGCCCATCGGGTTCAATAAGCCCGGCATCTCTTCGGGCATCGTTGGCCGCCCATGCGGCACGTGTCTGCAATACTCTCTCGGGTACTTTTTTCATTGTCCACCTCCATAACAGCTGCATCTGTAAAACAGGATTCATGATATATATGATTTTACACCAAACAAAATGTAAAGTACCTGTCTTATCTTGTTTTTTTGCGCGAAAACCTGCACTACTGAGCGAATATGAATTGACAATGGGAGATGTATTTCGATTTTTTTAACACTTTTAGAAAAAACAGTTGACAGACATCTTGGGCAAGAGTATATTAAAGTCTAACAATTTTCAGCAAGGAGGAAAACCTGTCTATGATGATCGCTCGCATTAACGATAATATCGTCCCCGAACTGTCCGTGAAATCCATTCAGGGACTTGATTCGTCGTGTGAGATAAGGTCATCAGGGTCATGCACTCTTTAGTAAGAGGATACACATAACCATAGGTACTGAGACCTTATCGGGCAAATGCTTGATAAGGTCATTTTTTATACAAAAAGGAGGGAGTAAAATGAGCACTAGAGAGGAGATCGTCACGGATTTCTACGGAAAGTATGACGAGGAAACAAGGCTGGAGCGCAGCAGGAAGGGACAGCTGGAGTATTTCACGACGATGGAGTATATCCACCGTTATGCGGGGAAAGGCACGAAGGTCCTGGAGGTCGGCGCGGGGACCGGCAGATATTCCGTAGCTCTGGCAAAAGAAGGAATGGACGTGACGGCGGTGGAGCTGACAGTGAGCAACCTGGACATTTTGCGCAGGAACGCTGAAGGGCTGACAAACCTCACGTCTTATCAGGGCGATGCGCTGAGGCTCGATATGCTGGCGGATGATGAGTTTGATGTGACGCTGGTTTTCGGACCCATGTATCATCTGTTCGAGGGTGAGGACGTCGACAGGGCGATCGATGAAGCGATCAGGGTCTGAAAGCCCGGCGGAGTGATGATATTTGCGTTGATTTCGGTATACGCGATTTTGTACGCATT
>JAGCSS010000181.1 GCA_017964055.1 Lachnospiraceae bacterium | reverse complement strand
TGTCAAGTACTACGTTGCGTCCCTTGGGTCCTAAGGTTACCTTAACGGTATCCGCCAGTTTATTAACGCCTGCGCAGAGAGCTGCTCTTGCTTCCGCGCCGTTTTTGATCTCTTTTGCCATTTTAATGCATCTCCTTAGATAATTTTTAATATGCTATTTCCGAAGACAACCCGAAGTTGCTTCGCCGGTCTTAACCTGCATCTTAACTTCCTTACCGTCGATGACTCCGCCGGGACCTACGGCAATAACCTCTGCCTCCTGGGGCTTCTCCTGTGCCTTGGCCGCAAGAATGATGCCCGACTTTGTGGTCTCTTCAGCCTCGAGCTGCTTTAAAACAACCTTGTCTCCTAAAGGTCTCAATTTCATAACTATCGCCTCCGTGTTTTATTATCCGGCTCCGTTAATGCGCCGGCTCTTTAGATTGTTAGCAATCTCTCGCTTCGAGTGCTAACCACCAAAAATCATTATACAGACTCTTGCGGAAAAAACAAGAGTAAAAATATAAAATATAAATAAAAAGATACCCTGCCTCCGGCAGCACCGGTGCAGGGTACATATCAAAGTTTTACTTCCGCCGAATCGAGCTTAAGAATGGTCCTGATCACGGCGTCCTTGGAATTCTTCCAGGGAGAGTCGACATTGCGGTAATCGAATTTGTCGGTATACCACTCGATATCGTCGCAGACGCGCTTCATATTCTCGATAAACAGCCTGTCTATGAGCTTTGTGAAAGCCTCAAGGTCACGCCCCGAAAGATATCTAGGCGCGGCTTCGTAGAGCATGCCGTAATGTTCGCAGCAGAAGCCCTTGCTGTTCTCGAACTTGCGTCTGAAACTCTCCTCCTTACGATACAAATAGAATATCGTATCTATGTATCTGTCAAAGGTCCCGTCGATGCGGCTGCAGATGTAGCAGCTGTGTCCGAGCTTACGCATATAGGCGCCGACGGCCGACTCTTCGGACTTTCTGAAGAGTCCTCCCGCAGAAGTCCTGCCCTTTTTCTGGAGCTTCTCGGTCTCGGCGATCAGGGTCTGCGTGTGGGTATGGAGCATGAGTGCCAGTCCGAGGCGGTTCTGCATCTCATACATCATCTTGACATGGTCGGGGCAGAAACCGATCTTGTTTGTCTCCATGCGGACATCATCCTCCATGTAGGAGGGTCCCATCGTGAACTCCACGGCATTCTTCTCGAGCTGCCTGTACATCACGCATACGGGGCACTCGCATTCGGAATCAAACGCGTCGTTTACCGGGATAGCATATAATTGTTCGTCCATCAGATCTCTCCGTTTACAATGAGCTCTTTGAGATTTCTCGCGAGGTCCTTGATCCTGTTGTTGGTCGTGGTATTGGCAAGGATCTTGGATGTCCATCTGAGCGCTTCTTCTCTCTGTCCGGTCTTTCCGCAGAGCGCAGCGATCAGATAGGTGGTCGTTGACTCATCCATGCCGCACATCGGGAAGCTCTCTTTTGAGAATGCGTCCATGAAACCGTCTCTGGCCTTGGCCAGGCAGTCGTTTTCCTCAGCGAGCAGATCCTGCTCCACGGCAGCCTTGTTCGGCGTATCCGCGGGAAGGTTCTGTCTCTTGCCCCTGAGCAGCCAGGCGATATGCAGGCAGACATAAGCACGCTCGCTGACCTTTGCGCGTTTGACCACGGTATTGACCAGCGCCAGCTTATATCTGGCGATCGCGTCATCGTAATCATAGGTCTCGGGCTCTTCGCCGAGTCCGGTAAAGTTGGCCGATATCTGCTCCCTGATAAGCTTGATCTGCGCCGAAGGCATGGGGCCGAAGGTCTTCATCATCGAAGCGTAACCGCAGATCGGGCATGATACGACTCCGTATTTGTAAACGTCTATATCGGCATAAATGCAGCGAAGATCGGGGTCTCTCGAGATCAGCTTGGGCATCTTGGCCGCTTTGATGGTCTTGCACTTAAACTCGCTGTCGCACACGGGACACTTCATGGTCTTGGCAAGCAGGAAATCCGCTTCGTTGACCTGAACGGGCTCGTTCTTCTGCGCTTCGGGCTTTTTTTCTTCTTTTGTATCGCCGTACAGATCCAGATCCGCCATCTTTCCGAGACCCATGGCCTCCAGGCCGGCAAGTAATTTATTGTCCATTTGCATACCCCTTTTCACGATACTGTGACGGAATCATAACCGAATAAACGTTCCGACACAAACTAAATGATAGCACAAAAAGGGACGGCACACAAGCCGTCCCGCAGTTAATTCTCATAGTAAATATGCTTTTCGATGATCAGATATCTGCGCCCGGTTTCCCTGCAGGAAGCGATATCGACCGCGAAGTATTTTTCTCCGCGACAGTAGACAAAGCTGTCCGGAACTGTCTTTTTGCCGCACATTACATCCTTTGCGGCCTCGATGCACCCGGTCATGCCGTTTATCTGCCAGGGCTGATAGCCGTCCGTCTCTCCGGCCTGCACGGCATCGAATAACGGGAACGCGCGGTCCATCATCGAAGCGCCGCCCAGTTTTTTCTTAGGCGCGGCACAGTCAAACTGCCTGCTCCACTTCGTATCATAGATCACGTCTTTGATCGTGTTCACATGGCCCCAGTCGGTCGTGCTGTTCATTCGGTTGATCACGATATTCCCGAGTGCGACCCTCGCTTCGTAGCCGAGCGGCTCGGTCTCGCAGTAGATAACGCAGGACAGGTATTTTAAATCTTCCTCAGAATAGTTGTCCGACCAGTTCTCATTCGAAAAAGCGGTCTGCTCCTCTCCTGCCGTCAGGCCCGAAAGTGAGCTCAAACCCAGAGGCGCGGCCTGCGCCGGACGCACGGCAAAGACCGCGGTAAGGCCGAGCGCCAGCATTATTACCGCCGCCGTCCTGCAAGCACTCTTTGAGAATGATCCTTTTTCCCCGCGCAAATGCATCAGTCCTCCGTATCCTTCGAATAGTAAATGTGCTTTTCGATGATCACAAAACTCCATCCGTTCTCCATGCAGGTCTTGCTCTGCGTGGTCAGATGTGAGTTAAAATACTTGAAATCGTCGGGAACCGTCTTCCAGCCCGAAAGCGCGGCCTTCGCGGCCTCCTTGCAGGCCGTCATCGCGGTGATCTGCCAGTCCTTGTATTTATCGGGATCCATGCTGTCGTAAAGCTTGAGTGCCTTGGCCATCGATCCGTCCTTTACGGGGCTGAACTGATAGCCCCATTTGTGATCGTAGATAACCTCTTCGATCGTGGAAACATAGCCGTATTTGTCCTGATCGTTCATACGGTTGAGCACGACATTGCCGACGGCGACCTTGGCGTCAAAGCCCATGCCGTTGGCCTCGGCGTAGATTATCGCGGACATCAGAC
>JAGCSS010000024.1 GCA_017964055.1 Lachnospiraceae bacterium | reverse complement strand
TCGATCTTTGCGGTCTCGCGGATCAGTTCGAGCAGCGGCCCGTGGCGGAACTCGCCGGCCTTTTCGTAGGAAGCGCAGCCGTATGACGATACGTGTATGCCTGTGATAACGACCTCTTTGAAGCCCTTTGCGGCCAGTCCCCTGATCTCCCCAAGCACATCCTCCTTCGATCTGGAGCGCACCCTGCCGCGCGCATAAGGAATGATGCAGTAGGTACAGAACTGGTCGCAGCCGTCCTCGACTTTGACAAAGGCCCTGACTCGCTCATCGCAGGAATCGATCCGCATGTCCTCATAGCAGTGTTCATCTTTCATGGAGGAAACATTCACGGGCGTTATTTCGGACACGGGGCCGGTTCTTACGTCTGTGGGATCATCCTCGGACATGTCCTGCCTCATCGGGTCTGCCATTCGCGCGGCGATCATATCTATCAGCTCGCTCTTATGCGAGTTGCCCGCAACGATATCCGCGCAGCCCGAATCGATCAGCTCCTGCGCACCGATCTGCGCGTAGCACCCCGTAGCAGCGACTATCGCGCCGGGATTGTTCTGTCTGGCGCGCCTGAGCATCTGACGGGATTTGCGGTCCGCGATATTCGTGACCGAGCATGTGTTGATCACGAATATATCCGCTCCGCCGTCCGCTCCCCTGCAGGCGCCGTCAAAATCCACGATCACAGCTCCCGCTTCCTCGAACTGCCTGCGGATCGAATCCGTCTCATATGAATTCACCTTGCAGCCCAGGGATAGCAAAGCCACTTTTTTCCCCGAAAAAACGGGCTTGTCAGAATAATTCACAATTTGTCCTTTCCATTATTGTGCATGTTGCACAAATCACATTCTCAAAAACATCGGTTTGAATCTAATATTTTTTCTAAAAGGAAATCTGCCATTTCAAAGTTTATGAAGTCTGCATATTGACTATTTCTTCACTAAATGTATAATAGTATCGTAATCACAAAACACAGAAAGAAAAGGAGAAGGCATATGAAGACAGTTAAAGTAAGCTTAAATTCAATTGATGCAGTTAAGTCATTCGTTAATGTTGTTACAAAGTATGATTCGGATTTCGATCTTGTTTCCGGAAGATATGTTATAGACGCTAAGTCGATCATGGGTATCTTCTCACTTGATCTGTCCAAGCCGATCGACCTCAACATTCACGCCGAGAGCAATGCCGACGGCATTCTCGAAGAGCTTAAGCCCTACATCATCGGCTGATCACCGAATTACGATTAATCAAGCGGACATCCCCGGATGTCCGCTTTATTTATACCTTATCCGATATTTATGATCTCCACGGTCTTTATCGCTTCTTCGACCAGCGCCTCGATTGTACCCTCGAGCTTCCTCTCAGAACGCTCGATGACACTGATGATCGGCTTGGTCACGGGATGCTTCGCCACGAATATCGTGCAGCAGTCCTCATAAGGCTCTATCGATGTCTCATAGGTATTGATCTTTAACGCGATGTCCACGATATCCTGCTTGTCAAAAGCGATCAGCGGCCTGTAAACAGGGAGTTTGCACACCGCATTTGTAGCTGCAAGGCTCTGCATGGTCTGGCTCGCCACCTGTCCGATGCTCTCGCCGGTAACGAGTCCGAGCGACTTGCATTCACCCGCGAAATGCTCTGCGATCCTCATCATGTAGCGTCTCATGATGATCGTGAGCTCGTCTCTCGGGCACTTGTCTATGATAGCCAGCTGCACATCGGTGAAATTGACCACATGCAGCCTGATGGGGCCCGTGTAGACACTTATGAGCTTCGCGAGGTCAACAACCTTCTGCTTAGCCTGCTCGCTCGTATAAGGCGGAGCATGGAAATATGTCGCGTCTATCGCTACTCCGCGCTTTGCGATCATGTATCCGGCCACGGGGCTGTCGATGCCGCCCGAGAGCAGGAGCATCGCGCGTCCGGTCGCGCCTACCGGCATACCGCCGGGTCCGGGTATGGTCTGTGTGAATACATACGCGTTGGTGCGTATCTCAACCTGAACCTTTACATCAGGCTCATGCACGTTAACTGTCAGCTCCGGGAAGCGCTCGAGCAGGTATCCGCCCATATTCGAGCATATCTCGGGGGACTGGATCGGGTATTTCTTGTCCGCGCGTCTCGCCTCTACCTTAAACGAGAAATTCCTCTCGGGGTAAACTGCCTCGATAAAATCGCCGACCTTCTGCGTGAGATTGTCCCATGAAGCGTCCTCGATAACGGCAGCAGGACAGATCGCCCATACTCCGAATATCGTCTTTACCGCAGCTATGGCCTCGTCAAAATCATACTCTTCCGGACAGGAAACGAATATCCTGCCCTGTTCTCTGACGCATGTAAAGCCGTCTGCCACGGCCTTCAGCTTTTCTCTGACCTTGTCGCAGAGCGCATCCTCGAACACATATCTGTTCTGTCCCTTTATGCCTATCTCTGCGTATTTGATGAGCAATGCCCTGTATATCATAAAAACCTCCGTTTTGCTTATCTGCGCTGGAATCTGTTGTACTTCGGTACGAGTTCCTTAAGACTGTCTATCGCGTGATCGATCTCAGCCTCGGTCGTATTGACTGAGAAGCTGAATCTGAGCGTGGAATCGAGCAGCTTCTTATCCACTCCTATCGCCTTTAACGTACCGCTGATCCCGGGATGATTTGACGAGCAGGCCGAGCCCGAGCTCACATATACATGCCGTTCTTCGAGCGCGTGCAGCAGCACCTCCGCCTTGATCCCGTCAAAGCTCACGCTCACGATATGCGGAGCCGTTTTGGCAACCGCTTCGGGAGTGATGTCCTCGAGCGCGTTCAGATGCGCGCCTTCAACCTCACCGATGCGCGAAACAAAATGCTCTTTCAGCGAATAAAGATGCTTAGCCTTTGCGTCGTGATCGGTATAGATCTCCTTGACCGCCTCGCCGAGCCCAACGATAGCCGGAACATTCTCTGTCCCGGAACGCCTGTCTTTCTGCTGTCCTCCGCCGAATATAAGCGGTCTGACCCTGACCCCGTCGGCGATATAGAGGAATCCGCTGCCCTTGGGCCCGTGGATCTTGTGCCCGCTGACGCTGAGCAGGTCTATGCCCTCTTTTTTCGGGAATATCCTGTATTTCCCGTATGCCTGGATCGCATCGACATGGAAAATGATGTCCTTTTTCTTTTCCTTTATCGCCTTAGAAAGCGCGGCGATGTCCTGTACCGCGCCGACCTCGTTGTTTACGTACATTACCGAGACAAGTATCGTCTGATCCGTGATCATGCCGAGCAGCTCATCGATTTTGATATGCCCCATCTCATCGACCGGGGCAAAATCGATCTTAAATCCGAAATCCTCGAGACTGAGCAGCGGATTGTATACCGAAGCGTGCTCAAAGCCCGAGGCTATGATGTGGTTTCCCCTGCGCTTATATGCGAGAGCGGCGCCTATGAGCGCCATATTGTTCGATTCCGTACCGCCCGAGGTAAATACTATCTCCTTCGGCTGTACCTTAAGAGAAGCGGCTATGATCTCAGTCGCTTCTTTTATCTTTTGCTGTGCCTCAAAACCCTTGGTGTGCTTCGAGGAAGGGTTTCCGAACTCCTCGAGCATCATCTCTTCCACAACACGCGCGACCCCGTCGGAGGTCCTGGTCGTGGCGGCATTGTCGAGGTACGCTTCAATTACCGTATCTGTATTTCCCATGTCTGTTCGTTCCGTTATCTGTATATATTGTCTCAGGCCGGTCTTTGACACTGCGGCGCCGCTCAGTCCAGCTCGAACATGATGACCGACAGTACCGCAAGTCCCGCCGTCTCGGTCCTCAGTATCCTCCTGCCGAGACTGATGCATTTAAAGCCTGCCCGGACCGCCTGCTCTATCTCGCTTTCCTCAAAGCCGCCCTCAGGTCCGATGAATATGCCCGCGCTCCGCTTTCCGCGCAGTCCTCCGATCACGGCTCTCGAGCTCTCCATTCCGCACTCAGAGCTATCGGCATTCTCGTAAGGGATCAGGTTAGCGTCCAGCTCCGACGCATAGCTTACGGCGTCCTTATAGCTCATAACGGGATGGA
>JAGCSS010000180.1 GCA_017964055.1 Lachnospiraceae bacterium | reverse complement strand
CGGCGGTAAAATATACGGTCACCGATACGGAGAACGGCGAAGTGATCGTTTCGCCATATCCGTTCAAATACGCGGGCCCCGTCATTTACACGATGATCGCGGTATTCCTCTTCCAGCTGCTGATGCACTGGGCGAGCTATCCGTTCGAGAATTCTTCGGTAAAAAGAGTATTAAAGCCTCTCGACAATCTTGCCGCAAAAGCGGATGAACTGGCGAGGATCGATCTTTCGGACAACAAATATAACCTGTACGGCAATCAGTATCCGACAGCGGGTGCTCAGTACGGCCCGGCGAACAACGGCTACGATCCCGCGGATGAAAAGTATCGTCTGCTCGAGAACAAGATCAACAGCCTGGCTCCCGACGACGAGCAGCTTATCTCGCTCGGTGACGAGGATCTGGCAGGTATTGAGCGGGCCATGAACTCACTGCTGATCAGGATCAGGGAAAACAATAAGCAGCAGGCGAGATTCGTCAACGATGCTTCGCACGAGCTCAGAACCCCCATCGCGGTCATCCAGGGCTACGCGAACATGCTCGCGCGCTGGGGCCGTGAGGACGAGAAGGTCCTCGACGAGTCGATCACCGCGATACAGAACGAATCCGAGAATATGAAGCATCTGGTGGAGCAGCTCCTGTTCCTGGCCAGAGGCGATGCGGGCAGGACACAGCTGACCATCGCTCCGATCAGCCTGAACATGCTGATGAGCGAAGTATACGAAGAGTCGCTGATGATAGACGAGAAACACATTTACAGGCTGAACCTCCCCGATGAGGACATTCTGGTCAATGCCGACGAAGGCCTCTTAAAGCAGGCCGTGCGCATCCTCGTCGACAACGCCGCGAAGTATACCAAAGAAAAGGATGAGATCATCTTAGGAGTCGGCGCCCGTCCGGACAAATCGGTTTATCTGAGGGTTCAGGACTCGGGTATCGGCATGAAGGAAAACGACGTGGCGCACATGTTCGAACGCTTTTACAGGGCGGATGAGGCCCGCACCTACAACGGCACGGGACTCGGTCTTTCGATCGCGAAATGGATCGTGGACAAGCACGGCGGATATTTCGAGGTTACCTCGCGTGAAGAGCTCGGCACCAGGATCGATATCCTGCTTGCACGTACATTCTGAGAATATTTCAACAAAAGGTCTTTCATTTTCATGAAGGACCTTTTTTATTTCGGTGAAAAAATATATAATACTGTCAAAGGATATACAAGATATCGAATAACGTGGCCGGATACGGCCATCGGAGGGGTTTATATGACTTTTAAATGCAAAAACTGCGGCGGATACATGGTATTTTCGCCGGAAAGGCAGCAGATGTACTGCTCTTTCTGCGACGGCGTCGACTGCGAGCAGCAGACCGGTGACGCGTCGCTTACGACCTGTGCTTCCTGCGGCGGCGAACTGACGATAGGACAGTTCGTGAGTGCTTCGAGATGCCCTTATTGTGGGAACTATCTGATCTTTGACGAAAGAGTCAGAGACAGTTTCAAGCCGGACGAGATCATCCCGTTCAAACTCGGCAAGAAGCAGGCCGTTGAGGCGATGGAGAAGGAATTCAAAAAGAGAAAATTCACGCCCATATCGTTCCTCAGTGAAAAGACACTCGGCGATATGGTCGGCAGATATGTGCCGTTTTTCCTGTATGATTTCAGGGCACGCGGCGAGTACAGGGGAACCGGCACCAAGGTGCGCAAATGGACAGAGGGCAATTATGACTGCAAGGAGACCTCGTATTATGATATTGAGCGCGTGATGGATGTGGATTACGACAATGTTCCTGCCGATGCGTCCGAGGAGATGCCCGACTGGAAGATGGATCTGGTCGAGCCTTATCAGTATGAGGCTCTCGAATCATTTGATCCCAGGTATCTTTCGGGATTTTTCGGCGAGGTATACAACAATACCGCGGAAGCGTATGCCGACCGCGCCAGACAGAAGGCCGAGGCGAGCGCAAACGCGCTCCTTAAGGACTCGCTGGCGGGTTATGTGTCGCTCAATCCTCTGTCAGGCAGCGTATCCCTGGCCGACGGGCAGATAGATTTCGCTCTGTTCCCCGTGTGGGTATATACGTACAAATGGGGCGGCAGGGATTACCTGTTCTATGTCAACGGACAGAACGGCAAGGTAATAGGCGAAACGCCGATCTCAAAGCGTAAGGTGCTGCTGTATGCACTGACCATGGGCGGCATAATCTATGCGATCATGTTATTGATAATCTTTATAATGGAGGTGCTGTGATGAGTGATTTCCGCGCAAGTTTAAAACAGTATCTCAGGAATTTTATCGTAGGCTTTGTGATCTTGCTCGTTTTACTGGGGATATTCCTGTTCATTTACCTTCGCAAGACCCATGCGCCTTCAAACTACTACGACAGCCCGAATACAGAGCGTGTTTACGGCGCGCAGAGGGTATTCGACGAGGCCGACGTGCTGACAGCGGAGCAGGAGGCCGAGCTCGAAGCGTATATACACGATGCGGAGCTCAAGACCTGCATGGATATCGTGATCGTCACGCTCAACAGGACGCTGGCCGACTATGAGCCGGAGTACAGGTCGCGCTACGACATTCCGGTCACTCCCGACAAATACGTAATGGTCTATGCGGACAAGTTCTGGGAGGACAACCGTTTCGGCTATGACAGCCCGCAGGTGCTCGACGGCACGACAAATACCGGTGACGGCGTGATCCTCGTCGACAATCTGTTCAGGGAGCCCGAGACCGGAAAGATACATACCTGGATGGGAACGACGGGCAAGGCCGAGGATTACTTTTCCGAGTACATGATCGACAGCAGCCTCGATGATTTTTATGCTTTTGTCGACGAAGACTATCTGCATGCCTGCAAGCACTGGATCGACGGACTCGTTTTCTGGATGGAGGTCGATGAAACGGTATATGTTACATATCCCCGCGGTGCGTTGAACTATATAATGATTATTTTTGCGGCTCTTTTCGCTCTGATATACTTTGCGAGCAATTCGAGCGAGAAGGCAGGCAAGAATACGACTACGAAAGAGACATATCTTGTTGCGGAACCGGCTTTCCCCATTGTGAAAGATACCTTTACGCACAGTGATGTGAGCAGGGTCTACAATCCTCCTTCGGATTCGTCCAGAAGCGGCGGCGGAGGCGGCGGAGGCGGCCACCATTCTTCCGGCGGCGGAGGCTCGCACGGAGGCGGCGGACACTCGAGATAGCAATAGTGCGCCTTTGCGGGAAACTGTCAGTAAAATCAGGGATTCTCCTTGAAAATTCCGACATTTTGAAGTATAATATCCGAAATGGTTAACTGTGTAATTTAATGTACACATTTAAACGGAGGTTAAGAATCATGCCTGAAATGAGTACCAAATATGTTCCCGAACATAAGGGTGAGGAACTGTGCAGCGATAAGATATTAAAGCTGGCACAGCGCATCACCGACCGTATCGGGCACAAGGTTACTACAGACGATCCCGAGTATTGGGGACTGGCCTGCGTTATCGACGATGAGATCGCGGATGTGGCTCTTACCATGAAGGTCAGGAAGCCGTATTACTTCGATGAGCTCTGCGTCATGAACAATATCGAGCCGGACGGCAGAGAACAGTTCCAGGCCCTTTTGGACAAGATGGCCAGGATCGGTATCCTCGAATACGATTACGGCGACAAATACACAAAGGACGGCCCTATCCCCGGCACCACTTATGAGCCGAAGGACCGCCGTTACTGGGTTCCGCTGTTCGTACCCGGATCGGCCGAGTATACGAACATGAACCTTGAGAGCCTGGATAAGCATCCCGAGCTCGCCATGTTCTTTGAGCGAATGACCTTCCTGCCTCTGGAGAAGGTCACACATCTGGTTCCGCCCGGAGGTGCAGGAATCGGTATGCACGTTATACCTGTCGAGAAGGCTATTTCCATGGAAAACGGCACTATCGACATTGAACATATTTCCTACTGGCTGAAGCGTTACGAGGGCCATATCGGTGCTTCGATCTGTTCCTGCCGCGTCAGCCGCAAGAAGCTTGACGAGGGCTGCGCCGACGATTTCAACGACTGGTGTATCGGCGTCGGCGACATGGCGGATTATTGCCGTGAGACCGGCCGCGGACACGACATCACCTACGATGAGGCGATGGAGATCTTAAAGCGCGCCGAGGACAACGGCTTTGTTCACCAGATCACCAACATCGACGGTGAGGGCAAGATATTTGCCATCTGTAACTGTAATGTTAAGATATGCAATGCGCTGCGTACTTCACAGCTGTTCAATACCCCGAACATGTCGCGCTCGGCTTATGTTGCGCGCGTGGAGAAGGAAAACTGCGTGGCCTGCGGTCAGTGCGTCGAGTACTGTCCCGCCGGAGCGGTCAAGCTCGGACAGAAGCTCTGTCTTAAGGACGGCAGCGAGGTCGAGTATCCGAAGCATGAGCTGCCCGATGAGAAAAAATGGGGCCCCGAGCACTGGGACGAGAATTACCGTGACAATAACAGGATCAACTGCTACGACACCGGTACGGCGCCCTGCAAGACGGCCTGTCCCGCTCATATCGCCGTTCAGGGCTATTTGAAAAAGGCTGCCCAGGGCAAATACGACGAAGCGCTCGCGCTGATCAAAAAAGAGAATCCGTTCCCCGCGGTCTGCGGACGTATATGCAACAGGCGCTGCGAGGACGCATGTACGAGAGGTACGATCGACCAGGCTGTGTCGATCGATGCGGTTAAGAAATTCATTGCCGAGAGAGACCTCAAGGCAGAGACCAGATACATTCCCGAGATCGTTGTGGCTTCGAACCTCGGACGCTGGAAGGAAAAGATCGCCGTTATCGGCGGAGGTCCCGCAGGTCTGTCCTGCGCGTTCTTCCTGGCTCAGATGGGCTATTATCCCACCGTTTTCGAGAAGAACGAAAAGCCCGGCGGCATGCTGCGTTACGGCATTCCTTCATACAAGCTCGAAAAGGATGTTATTGATGCCGAGATCGATGTCCTCAAAGAGATGGGCGTCGAGATCAAATGCGGTATTGATGTCGGAAAGGATATCACGCTCGACCAGCTGCGCAAGGACGGCTACAAGGCATTCTATATCGCGATCGGCTGCAGCGGCGGAAGGCTTCCCGGAGTTCCCGGCGAGGACGCTGAGAATTGTACTACAGCAGTAGACTTTCTGAAGGCAGCAAACGAGGGCAAGGTTAAGGTTTCCGGCCGCACGGTAGTCGTGGGCGGCGGAAACGTTGCGATAGACGCGGCGAGAGTCAGCTCGAGGAGCGGCGCGGATTCTGTTGAGATGGTATGTCTCGAGACCCGCGACATCATGCCCGCCACTAAAGAAGAGATCGCGGATGCCGAGGCTGACGGCGTTCACGTTAACTGCGGATGGGGCCCGAAGGAGGTCATCGTCGAGAACGGCAGAGCGCGTGCGATCGTATTCAAGAAATGCCTGAGTGTTTACGACGACGAGCACCGTTTCAGACCTCATTACGATGAGAACGACACGATGACGCTCGAGGCCGACAGTATAGTATTCGCGATCGGACAGACCATTATCTGGGGCGATCTGCTCGCAGGCACCAAGGTTACGTACGGCAGAGGAAACGGTCCCGTTGCCGACAAGCTCACATATCAGACCGATGAGCCCGACATCTTCGTCGGCGGCGATGTATTTACCGGACCCAAGTTCGCGATCGACGCCATCGCCCAGGGCCATGAGGCAGCCGAGTCGCTGCACCGCTTCGTGCAGCACGGACATATGACGATCGGCCGCAACAGAAGGCAGTTCATTGAACTGGACAAGAACAATATCTCGGTTCCCTCGTATGACAACTCGTCCCGCCAGACGGCATACACCCGAAAGGACGTTGACGCAAAGGGCTTCACGGATTACCACGGAACTCTCACCGAGGAACAGGTTAAGATCGAGACCGCGAGATGTCTCGGCTGCGGTGCTTCGGTCGTTGATGAGAATAAGTGCATCGGCTGCGGCATCTGTACGACCAAGTGTGAATTTGACGCGATAAAACTCCACCGCGAGAGACCTGAGTGCAGCACGATGGTCAAGGCCGAAGACAAGGCAAAGGCACTGCTGCCTT
>JAGCSS010000179.1 GCA_017964055.1 Lachnospiraceae bacterium | reverse complement strand
GTTATCTGTTTTACCGCGGCCAAAAAGAAAGGCTATTTCCTGATAGTCCTGCTGTTGATGGTCGCGTTCCTCGTGATATTCGTTTTTGCCGCCGATTACCGCAGCGAGCGAATTGACACATGGCTGCATCCCGAGGATGTGGATCCGAGCTCGCAGATAGTTCAGGGTTTGTACGCGATAGCATCCGGCGGACTCTGGGGAAAGGGTCTTGGACACAGTATACAGAAGATGGGCTTCATCACCGAGGTTCATACGGATATGATATTTACGGTCATCTGCGAGGAGCTCGGGATATTCGGCGCGATCATGGTCATCGCGGTATTCCTGATGCTGCTGTGGAGACTTCTTCACATTGCGGTCAACGCGCCCGACATGTTCGGAGGACTGATCGCGACCGGCGTACTGACGCACATCGCGCTGCAGGTATTGCTGAATATTGCCGTAGTCACGGGTTCCATACCCGCCACCGGAATACCGTTTCCGTTCATCAGCTACGGCGGCAGCTCATTGACCGTGCTTCTTATCGAGATGGGCATTGCCCTGTCGGTATCGAAGTACACGAACCGGGAGAGGGCGATCGACGAATGAGACGGAATGACGAAAATGAAGAGCTCGCCGCGAACAAAAGCGCTGCCCCTCTCATAATAAGACTGATCGTGCTGCTGGCGCTGGCCGCGGCGGTGATCGTGTTTCTCACATGCTTTAAGCTGGAAAATGTCGAGATCCGGCCCGGAAGTCATTATACCGAGGAGGAGATCCGGCAGAGGCTGTTCACGAAAAAGACCGATGCTTACACGGTGCTGTTCGTGTTCAGGATAAATAAGCTCGATGTTCCGAAGCTGACCTTTGTCGAGAAGGTCGATGTCGAGATGACGGACCGCAATTCCGTTATAATCGAGGTCCATGACAAGGCAATCACGGGCTGCATCGAGCACATGGGGAGTTTCGTTTACTTTGACCGCGAGGGCATCGCGGTAGACAGCTCGAGCTCGAGACTGGAGGGCATTCCTCTGGTAAAAGGGGTTGAGTTCGGCGGCTATACGCAGGGAAAACCTGTGGATCTGGGCAGACCGGGACTGTTCGACACCTTGCTCGAGATTATCATGCTGCTCGGAAAGAATAAACTGACGGCCGATGATATCTGTTTCGGAGTCAGGGACGACGTGACGATGCATATCGGCGGAAACGAGATACAGCTGGGCGTCTGTGAAAACTACGACCTGAAGGTCAACAACATAAATCCGGCCCTGGCCGCGCTCCCTGAGGGGACATATGTGATAGACCTTCGCAATTATACCGAAAATAACAGAGAGATCGATGTAAGACCGTTAGAGTAAAGCTTCGGATTTTACTAAATTTTTTCTTGATTATTGATATCATAATAGTTACTATAATACTGTAGGATATAAGGAGGAAGAGGACGTGCTTGAAATTAAGAACAGCGAAACCAGCGCAGCAGCCAAAATATTGGTAGTTGGTGTCGGCGGAGCCGGCAATAATGCGGTTAACCGCATGATAGATGAAGGTGTGGAAGGTGTAGAGTTTATCTGTGTAAATACCGATAAGCAGATCTTAAGGACATGTAAGGCTCCCACACTTATCCAGATAGGCGAGAAGCTCACAAAGGGACTCGGCGCAGGCGCAAAGCCCGAGATCGGTGAGAAGGCGGCCGAGGAGAGCAGGGAAGAGCTGACCGAGGCCATTAAGGGCGCGGACATGGTATTCGTTACCTGTGGTATGGGCGGCGGAACCGGTACAGGTGCTGCTCCGATCATCGCTGAGATCGCCATGAGCATGGGCATCCTTACGATCGGTATCGTAACCAAGCCCTTCAGATTTGAAGCAAAGATGAGGATGGAGAACGCTCTTCGCGGCATCGCAAAGCTCAAAGAACATGTCGATTCCCTCATCGTTATTCCCAACGATAAGCTGCTCGATCTTACCGAGCGCAGGACTTCGATGGAGGATGCTCTCCGCAAGGCGGATGAGGTACTCCAGCAGGGCGTTCAGGGTATCACGGGCATCATCAACAATTCCGGAACCATCAACCTTGACTTCGCCGATGTAAATACCGTCATGAGAGGCAAGGGTGTTGCCCATCTCGGCATCGGTTACGGCACCGGTGAGGACAGATGCTATGAGGCCATTCAGGCAGCTATTTCGTCTCCTCTGCTCGAAACTTCGATCGTCGGCGCTTCCGATATCATCATGAACTTCGCTGGCAACGTTGAGTTCCTTGAGGCGGTTGCGGCTTCGGATTATATCCAGGAGCTCGTAGGAGATGAGGCTAACGTATTCTTCGGTACCGCAGGCGGCGGTGACACTGATTCCGATCAGGTTATGGTTACCGTTATCGCGACAGGTATCGCGGATGTCGGCGATTATTCGAACTACGCTCCCAAGCCCGCGGTTACGGGCACCGGCAGCGGCATCGATTTCTTATATCGCAACAGGAACGGACAGGGCGGAGCACAGCCCCAGCAGGCAAAGCCCGCACAGCCGGTTCAGCCGGCGGCTCCCGCTCCCCAGTATAAGGCTCAGCCCGAGCAGTTAAAGCCCGGAGTCAGCTTAAAGGGCAGTCAGCAGAGCGCTCCTTCCGGAGGCGGAAGAGAGATCAACATCCCCGAGTTCCTCAGGAAAAAGGGTGACAAATAATACGGATTCATCGGCCTGATATGGTTTGACTGTATCAGGTCTTTCCTTGATTAAACAACGGTGACTGTATGTTTCTATTATTGCTATTGCTTTGGATCATCTTTAACGGACGGGTTACGGCCGAGATAGTGATCTTCGGTATTCTGATCGCTGCGGCAGTATCGTTATTTGCGTGCAGATTCTTAGGCTACAGCTTTAAACGAGAGTTCGCTGTGTTAAAATGCCTTCCGGATTTTCTGCTGTATCTGCTGATACTCATCGCGGAGATCATCAAGGCGAATTTCGTGCTGGTCGGACTTATATTTAAGGGCAGCAAGGCACTTTCGCCCGCTGTATGCCATTTCCACACGAGCCTCCGATCCAATATAGCGAGGACCGTACTGGCAGATTCCATTACGCTGACGCCCGGCACGATCACGGTATCGATGCATGACGATGAGTTTTACGTGCACTGCCTCGACAGATCGCTGGCCGACGGGATCACGTCATCCGTTTTTGTTAAGAGACTTGAGAGGATGGAGGCGAAGTTTCATGGAACAGATACTTGACATCTTCCTCCCGGTCGTCATTGCGATATTCGCGCTGCTCACGTTCCTGTGCCTCATCAGGGCTCTTAAAGGCCCCGAGATCTCGGACAGGGTCGTCTGCGTCAATATGATCGGTACTCTCGTGATCATGATCATTGCCGTGCTCACCGTTTTCTTAGGAGAGGACTGGCTGGCCGACATCGCCGCGGTCTACGCGATGATCAGCTTCCTGGCGGTAGTCGTTCTGACAAAGATCTATATCGGTGTTTATCGCGAAAAACACAGTAAGGAGGATCAAAAGTCATGAGCCCCGTACGTGTTATAATCGCCATTGTTTTTATATCGATCGGAGTTTTTTTCTCGATCGTTTCGGTACTCGGAACCTTCAGGTTCAAGTTTGTGCTGAACAGGATGCATTCGGCAGCCATGGGCGATACGCTGGCGCTGCTGTTCGTGCTCCTCGGATTGATCGTAATCAGCGGTCTTACATTTACTTCGCTTAAGCTGGCGGTGATCATCATATTTTTCTGGATCGCCAGTCCGGTCTCGAGCCATCTGATCAGCAATATGATAGTAACCGTCGACCGAAAAAAGGTCGAGGATATGTGTGAACTGATAGAGGCGGATAATATTACCAACGAAAACAAAAAGAACAGGAGAAAGAATTGAAATGAAGAAACTCAGTAAAGGCGCAATTTGGGGAATAGTGATCGCGGCAGTCGCGGTTGTCGCAACGATCGTCCTGATCGTTGTTGAGGCTGCTTCGGGCGGACACATCTATATCGAGAATAACTCGGACAAAGAGATCACACGCTTTGACGTTTCCTTCTATGACGAATATTCGGAAAATCTTGCGGAGTACCTTTTCTCGGATGCAATTCCCGTAGGCGCGAATCTTAAGCTTGATTACGGTGAGGCGCTTGATTTTACAGGCATGGACGCTACCTGCGTCATGAAGGTTTCCGTTGAGGGCGGCGAAGAGGTAGTTATCTACGAGGGATCGTTTACCGGAAAGTTTGACGGCAATTTCAGCTTCAAGTTCACAAACGATGAGGATGACTATTATCTTAAGGCAAAGGCTTACGCAGGCATCTTCGGCTCCACAAAGGGCAGCCAGCTCGACGATGAGTACGTTCTCTGGTTTGATATAGGCGATTATGATTATGCTGACGGCGACTACGAGGATTTCCTCGATGACGACGAAGACGAGTATTGATCGGTAAACTATGAAGGTTTTATTTGTTTCTCTCGGCTGTGACAAGAATCTGGCCGACAGCGAGAAGATGCTCGGCGCGCTTAAGTTTTGCGGGCATGAGCTGACCGATAATGAGGAAGAGGCTGAGGCTGCGGTGGTAAACACCTGCTGCTTTATTCATGATGCAAAGCAGGAGAGTATCGAGACGATACTGTCGCTCGCCCGGCTTAAGGAGACCGCCTCCTTAAAGTATCTGGTCATTACAGGCTGTCTGGCACAGCGTTACAGGAATGAGATCATCGATTCGATCCCCGAGGTCGATTCCGTACTCGGAGCCACCGCATACGACGAGATCCCCGAGGTGTTGAAGCAGCTTGAAGCGAAAAGGCTGAAAGAGCGCGTCATCATAAAGGATACCTCGATCGATCCCGTGCTTCAGGGCAAACGCATACGTTCGGACATTACTCATTATTCATACCTAAAGATCGCCGAAGGCTGCGACAAACGCTGCACCTACTGCGTTATCCCCGACATTAAGGGACATTACCGCAGCATGGATTTTGACATACTTGTTGCAGAGGCGGAGGAGCTCGCCGCGGACGGCGTTACGGAGCTGATGATCGTGGCTCAGGAGACTACGCTGTACGGTCTCGACCTGTACGGCAAAAAGAGGCTACCCGAGCTGCTGAAAAGACTATGCCGTATCGAAGGGCTGCGGCTTATCAGACTGATGTACTGCTATCCCGAGGAGATAACCGAAGAGCTGATCGAAACAATAGCTTCAGAGCCCAAGATCTGCCATTATATCGATATGCCGATACAGCATGCTTCGGATGCCGTTCTTAAGCGTATGGGACGCAGGACGAACGGAGCGCAGATCAGGAATACCATAGACAAGCTTCGCAAAGCTATCCCCGATATCGCGATCAGGACTTCGCTGATCACGGGATTTCCGGGGGAGACCGAGGAGGACCATGCGTGCCTTATGGCGTTCCTTAAGGAGTGCAGGCTCGACAGGGTCGGTGTTTTCACGTATTCCCGCGAGGAGAACACGCCGGCATACCGAATGAAAGACCGTGTGACAAAGGCTGTGGCCAACCGCAGGCGCAAGGATCTAATGGGCCTGCAGCAGTGTATTGTTTTCGATAAAAATGCGGCTCTGACCGGGAGAGAGATCGATGTCATCATCGACGGCAGGATCCCCGAGGACGGCATTTACGTCGGACGTACGT
>JAGCSS010000178.1 GCA_017964055.1 Lachnospiraceae bacterium | reverse complement strand
GGAACCGGAACACCACCCGGCCCCTCATGACCCGGTTTACAGAGAGATGATCCGGACGTATGCTGTCCGGCCGGAGCCTCACTTTATGTACAATGGCTGCGAGATTAAGATTACGCCACGCCCGAGCCGCTGCCGCACTCCCGAAGGTGACTATACCAGCAGTTTACATACAAAGAACAGTAAAAATGTTATATTTGAGAAAGGCATGAATGTGCAAAATAATGTACATCATTTATGCGATTATTGTTTTGCAACACCTATGAGACAATTGTTTTCAAAAAATTTATTTTTTTTCGTTCTGTTGTATAAAAAAAACATTCATTTTGAAGTTTTGTTAGGAATTTTTCACAAAATTGAAATATCGGGATTGACACGTAAGATATTAATCGTTTATCATCTCTGCATACAAAACAAAGGCGTTTAGCTCTTCGGAGCCGAGCGCCTTTTTTGTTTTTGTTTCTTTCGAAAGAGCAATGGAGAAGATACTATGATCAAGTTAAAAAACATTTACAAGAGTTTTGGGGATCTGGAAGTTCTGCGAGATGTAAATCTGGAAGTCAAAGAAGGAGAAAAGCTGGTTATAATAGGTCCTTCCGGTTCCGGAAAATCCACAACGGTCCGCTGTATGAACTTTCTTGAAGAGCCTACAAAGGGAGAGGTTTATATAAACGGTACTCTGTTAACGTCCAAAAACAAGACCAGACTTGTACGTGAAAACATCTCAATGGTGTTCCAGCAGTTCAACCTGTACCCGCATATGAGTGTACTGAAAAACCTCACGATAGCCCCCATAAAACTGCATCACAAGAGCAAGAAAGAGGCCGAAGAGCTTGCATATCATTATCTCGACGTTGTAGGGCTCAAAGATAAAGCCGATGCATATCCTTCCACTCTTTCCGGCGGCCAGCAGCAAAGAATCGCCATTGCCAGAGCGCTCTGCACACAGTCAAAGATAATCCTTTTTGACGAGCCTACCTCGGCACTCGATCCCGAAACTATTCAGGAAGTTCTCGATGTCATGATCAAACTTGCCAAAGAGAATATCACAATGGTCGTTGTAACGCACGAGATGGGATTTGCAAGGGAGGTGGCCGACCGCATCGTATTTATGGCGGACGGTCAGATAATCGAAGAAGGCGATCCCGAGCATTTCTTCGATTATCCCGAAAGCGAGCGCGTAAAGCAGTTTTTGGGAAAGATAATCAGAAAATAAGAAAAGAGGATGACCAATATGAAAAAAAGAATATTTGCATTATTAACCGTCTTAGTTTTATCAATTTCTATCCTTACCGGATGTAAGGACTCAGCGCCTGTTTCCGACTCCGCAGATAAGGCTGCTGCCACAAGCGCTCCCGAAATTCCTGCTAAGAAGACCTCTTACGGTGCCAACACACAGGCAATTGTCGACAGAGGCGTCTTAAGAGTAGGTGTAAAGAATGCTGTTATCGGCTTCGGCTTTCAGGATACGCTTACCGGAGAATATTCTGGTCTTGAAATATCTATAGCAAAAAAGATCGCGGACACTCTGGGTGTGGATATAGAGTTTACCGCAGTAACGGCTGCTACCAGAACAGAGCTTCTTGATTCCGGAGATATCGACTGTGTACTTGCTACTTTCACCATCACGGAGGAGAGAAAGAACAACTGGGATTTCTCAACTCCTTACTATACAGACTATGTATCGGTTCTTGTTGAAACAGCATCAGGCATCACTTCTCTGGCAGGCTTAAAGGACAAGACAGTAGGCGTTTCATCAGGTTCAACTTCCGCAAAGGCATTGACAAAAGCCATGATCGAAGCGGGCGTTATTGACGGAGCTGCTTTTGACGAGGCATCCTTTGACGCGGCAACATGGACGACCGGCGTTTCCTTCAAACAGTACGATGATTATCCGGCTATCTCCACCGCTCTTTCGGCAGGCGAAGTAGATGCATTCTGCGTGGATAAATCAATCCTTGCGATCTACAATACGGGCACTCGCGGTTATATCGATGACAAGTTCTCACCTCAGGATTACGGTGTAGCAACAAAGAAAGGCTCAGATTTCTCGGCATTTGTTGAATCCCTTGTTACAGGCTGGTTATCTGACGGAACTATCGGCGGTTTCATTTCGGAAAACGGTCTCGATTAACATTAATAAAACCAAATAGGAGAAGATTATGTCCGGTTTCTTTTCATTAAGAGCCTGGGAAAAGGTTTGGACTTACAGAGACACCTTCCTGTTAGGGCTTTGGAACACAGTAAAAACTTCATTATTTGCCATCCTTCTCGCCATTGTTCTCGGCATAATCTTCGGCCTTATGGCTACAAGCGGGAAAAAGCTTCCAAAAACCATTGCCAGAATTTACATCGAGGTAATACAGAATACACCGATCCTGCTTCAGTGCTGCTTTCTGTACTATGCGCTTGCGTTTTCCGGGCACAGTATTGGGATTATACCTACCGGTGTGGTTGCACTGGGCATCTACACCGGGGCCTATATGGCCGAGGTATTCAGATCGGGTATAGAAGCCATACCGAGGGGACAGTTTGAAGCCGCACAGTCGCAGGGCTTCAAGTATGTAGAAAAGATGTATTATATAATACTGCCTCAGACATTGAAGATCATTCTTCCTCCTGCTGTCAATCAGGTAGTAAACCTGATTAAGAATACCTCCTGTCTCTACATAATAGGCGGTGCGGATCTTATTTCATTAACCTACAGCTTTGTAACCGGCGAAAACACCGGAGGCTCATACGCTCCGGGATATATCGTCAGCGGTCTCTGCTTCTTCCTGATCTGCTATCCGCTTTCCAAATTTGCTGGAAGCTGGGAAGAATACCTGAAGAAAAAAGACAGAAAAACGAATGTTGCGGCAAAGGAGGCATAGATGAGCGAAATAGAAGCCAGCTTTTCTCTATTAAAAAATCAGAATGTACTTCTCTATGTCGGCAAAGGTGTGCTGTTCACTCTGATCATCTCGGTGATTGCAGTACTGCTCAGCATAGTCTTCGGTACGGTTCTGGCTATCTGCCGTAATTACTGTACTGCAGGCGTTACAAGGATACTCCGCTTCCTCTCGACCTTTTACATCGAGGTATTCAGAAACACTCCTCTTCTGCTGTGGATCTTCATTTGCGTTGTTTTCTGCCCTGCGCCTCAATTCTTCAGCAGGAAAATGCTCGGACTGACTTCCGTCGAGACCAAGCTTTTATGGAAAGCTGCCGTAGCGCTGGTGCTTTTCGAGTCCTCGATAATTGCGGAAATAATCCGCGGCGGTCTCAATTCCGTTGCTCACGGTCAGTTTGAAGCAGCATACTCCCAGGGCTTCGGAACTGTAAAGACCTTCACGCTGATCATCCTTCCCCAGGCTTTTAAGAGCGTCGTTCCCACTCTGCTCGGACAGGTCATTTCCACCATCAAGGATTCGTCTTATCTTGCCAATGTGGCAACAATAGAGCTTATGTCCAGAGTAAAGACCATTCTCGCGGTCGCAAACAGATATACCGGACAGGAAAATATACATACCTCCGATGTTTTTGTTCTCTTTGGTCTGGCGGCAGTAATCTACTTTTTGATCAACTTTACACTCTCCTGCATAGTAAGGGGTATGCAGGCAAGAAGAAAGCACGCGGCACTCAGAAACAGGCTGGCGGCATAAGGAATGGAGCGAATATGGAAAAATATGTTGTAACGCTTTCAAGACAATTCGGAAGCATGGGACGGTCGATCTCAAAAAGAATGTCCGAAATGCTCGGGATCGATTTTCTTGACAGAGACATTGTCGAAGAAACCGCAAAAAGGATGGGACTTCATATCTCCATGATAAGTGAAGAGGAAGAAGCCGTAAAAGCCGGATTTTTCGGGCGTATCTATCCATTGGGAATCGGTGTTCCCTCACTTAAGGACGACATCTTCAATACACAGCAGAACATCATAAAGGATTTCGTAAACAGGGAATCCTGCATCATCGTGGGACGCTGCGGGGATTACGTTTGCAGGGATCATCCGAACAAACTGAGCATCTATGTATATGCTCCTTATGAAGCCAGACTAGATAACTGTGTAAACAAGCTCGGAATGGACGAAAAGACCGCAAAAAGAATGATAAAGGAAGTGGATGCTGCCAGGGAAAACTATCACAAAATGTATGTTCCCGGCTATACCAATCCTTTTGACAACAGAGATATCTGCATCGATTCAAGCAGGTTCGGAGTAGACGAAACCGCGGAGATACTAGTCGATATCGTAAAAAATAAACTTATAAGAGCATAGTGTATATGGATAAGAAGAAGTTCAGACTGCCGCCCATCGGATTAAGGATAATCAAATCCGCAGCGGCTGTTTTTATGTGTTATATCATCGATCTGTTAAGAGCCGGGAACGGTATAGTTTTCTATTCCCAATTGTCCGCCCTCTGGTGCATGCAGGATTATACCGCGGAAACCAAGCGCAATGCGGTACAGCGTACTATAGGCACAATTATCGGGGCAATCTACGGTCTGATCGTCCTGATCATATTCAGCCGGCTCCCGATTGCAGAGAACATCGTTCCGATCGTAAAGGCTGTTATTATCGCACTGTTTATCGTCCCCATAATCTATACCACAGTTGTTTTGAACAAGAAAAATGCCTCTTATTTCTCCTGCGTTGTTTTTCTGAGTATAGTCGTAAACCATGGAAACGATATTAATCCTTATATCTTCGTCATCAACCGTGTCCTCGATACCATGATAGGAATAGCAGTCGGCGTTATCCTTAATCTGTTCAAGTTCAGACGCAAAAAGAATTTCGATACGCTGTTCATATCAGGTCTCGATGATACCCTGATCAATGAGAACAATAACATGTCCGCCTACAGTAGAGTCGAACTTAACCGGATGATCGACGAAGGTCTCAAATTCACCATCTCGACCATAAGGACCCCCGCATCCCTTATCGAGCCTCTGAGCGGTATCAGGCTCAAACTACCTGTGATTGTCATGGATGGAGCCGCGCTTTACAACATTCAGGAAAAGAAATTTGAAAAAGTATATGTCATTGCAAATGATACCGCCACAGCCATGAGGGAATTCCTTATAAACAGGAGCATATCCTTCTTCACCAATATCGTGATCGATGATACGATCCTGATCTATTACGGAGATTCCGACAATGAAATGTATAACCGGATCGTCGCAAAGCTCAGAAAATCTCCGTACCGGAATTATATCAAAAGACCTGCGCCCGAATCCGAGACTGTAGTCTACTATATGGCGATAGAACATAAAGAAAAAATCCCGGCCATTCTCAGGGAACTGAAAACGGCCGGATTTGAGGAAAAACTTAAGATAACTGTCATGGATTCCAATGAATACAAGGGTTACTCCTATTTGAGGATATATAACCACAATGCATCAAAGCAGAACATGATCGACTATCTGCTGGAAACGACCGAGGTTAATACTGTGACAACCTTCGGTACAGTTCCGGGGAAATATACACATCTTATCACTCCGGGTGATTCAAACGCAGTGGTAAGAACGATAAAGCATGCATTTGAAAGGTAAATGGGAATTTAGAAAATACCCTGTGCCATCATGGCTTCAGCTACCTTCTTAAAGCCTGCGATGTTCGCGCCGGCAACAAGATTATAGCCCAAGCCGTACTCTTCTGCCGCAGCAACGGAAGAATCATGAATGTTCTTCATGATCTCATGAAGCTTTGCATACTGTATCAGTTCCTTACAGAGAATAATCATGAAGGAACAAGATCCCGAGGAGGTAGCATGGTATTCGGGACTGATGGACAAGATATTCCTTCCGTCTCTTTATGCATATTTTGAATAGCTAAATTGTGGGGCTTTGATACGAGAATCCAAAGGCTGACCTCTTTTATGCGTTCAATGTAAGGAAATACAGTTTCATCTTTTCCGCATATTTATAAGGAAATAGGCGAAAAAATTTTTATAATAAGTTCAGATGTGTTCTATGTACAACGGACATACAGTGATGAAGTACGTGTTGCAGGTTTATTAGGGAACTGTTGGATCCTAATGGAAGTCATGGACAAGGTGACATTTTTCTCAGAAAGTTTATAGAGATAGTGCTTAAGGCAGAAATGTATATATTTAGTGACATTGAATATCAACAGGCTAGAGTTGTTTGCGAAGAGTGTAAAGGTAAGTAACAAGATCATTTGCGATGTGGCGCTTATGGTGCTAATATAATTATACAAGGTAGTGTGTTTACTACTGGGGCTGGTCGAAAGACCCGGGTCCACCAACGGCGGGTAAGACACCCGCTATTTTTTATCCGGAAATACAGGCTTCATTAACGAGGTACATTCAATATGGATAACGAAATAATAAATGCAGCGATCACCTACGTCAAAAACCTCTTTGAGGGCAACTCGGACGGCCACGGTTTCGATCATACCATGCGCGTATATAATAACGCGATGGAGATCGCAAAGGAAGAGAGCTGCGATACTCAGATCGTGGCGCTGGCTGCGCTGCTGCACGATGCGGACGATCATAAACTCTTTGATACGGTCGATAATGCCAACGCCAGAGCGTTTCTGGCCGGACACGATATTGACGGGGAAACGGTCGAAGCGGTCATTTCCGCTGTGAATTCAGTCTCCTTCAGCAAGAACAGGGACAAAAAGCCCGAGAGCATCGAGGGCCGGATCGTTCAGGACGCCGACCGGTTGGATGCGCTCGGGGCGATAGGTATTGCGCGTACATTTTCTTACGGCTGAAAAACCGAAACGATAACCTTTTTATCAGCAGGTTATCACGAGATGTTCATTTGCGACGTCATTGTAAACCTTGCATTTTCTGCCCGAAACATCGTAGACGCGGACTATGTCTGTCAGCGCGGGATTCTGCTCGAACTCTGAGACGATATCCGGCGACGAGGCGAGTCTGTCGGGGTGGAAGTGCAGGGTTTTCTCGGTGTTGAAGATTGCTGTGTAGAGTATCTCGGCTTCGACGAGGTCTTGGAAAATGTGGCTTCCGTAGGAGAGCTCGGGGTTGTAGCCGGCTTTGGTTTCTTCGGTCTCGCAGATGATCTCGTAGGCGCTGATGTCGGAGAATGCGGTGGGGACGCCGAGCTCGGGCGAGGTGGTGCCGACGCGGCCGGGGACGATCAGCATCATGTGCTTGCCCAGATCGCGGAAATGCCAGTTGATCCTGCCTATCAGTTTTGCAACGAGATTTTTGTCCTTGTAGGGCATGTTGTAGTATTTGACCGGATCGACGTAAACGATGATGTCGAGCTCGGTTGCTTTGGACATGCCCATTGAAGCGCCGACGCTTTCCAGGAAAATGCTTTCAGACGGTATGTCGGGCGGGATAACGGTGCCCGAGGCTTCGGTCTGAACCTGGAGCGGACGGCACTGGAGAAGGTCGATGGAGTACTCGCCGTTCTCAGAGATATTGATCGTGAATTCGGTGTCCACAGGGTATTTATATTCGTCCTGGATGCAGCGGAGCATGCGCTTCATCTGCTGCATAAGGGTTTTGTTGGAGACGAGACCCTTGCAGGAAATGAATTTGACGGTCCCGCTGCTGCCCATATCGTGGAGCCTGCTTTCGGCGTCATAGTCGTGCTCGAGCAGGATGCGGTCGAGGTAGCCGGGAAGGTCGGGCGCTATTTCCTCGAGGGAGAGGCGCTTCAGCGCGTTCTCGGACATATTGATCACTTCCGCATTGCCCTGGGAGAATTTATGCCTGTCGGCTGAGGAAGAATAAATGGTGCGCTCAGGCATATCGAGGTTTACGATCCTCGGATATGAGCCTTCGGTGCGGTCTACCGCGGATGTTCCGAGACCCATTACGAGTCTCAGCATTCCGGCCGTGGGATCGCTGCCCTTCATGACGCGGTAAGGGCTGAAGGAGTAGCCGACGCCGGCGGCGCAGGGCATGTAGTTGCTGCCGTAATACGAGCCCGATACGCGCTGTATGAGCAGCGCCATCTGCTCATCTCTTTTGTCCAATCCCCTTCTTTTGCGGTAATCGAGCGCAGACAGGCTCATCGAGCTTGCATAGACGATCTTGATCGCGTGCTCGAATTCTGCGAGCCTTTCGTCGAGAGTTCCCCTGTTCACGCAGAAAACAGACTCGTATTTCCCGGCAAATGCGTTGCCAAAGCCGTCTTCGAGAATACTGCTGGAACGGATGATGTACGGGTCCTGACCGTAATACTCGATGATCCTGACGAACTGTTCGCGCATCGCAGCGGAGAATTCGCCGCCCATGATCTTTTCGCCAAATTCACCGGCGAGCTCAAAATAGCCCTCGTCGGAGCGCTGTCTTACTCTTGTTTCCCAGAGATTGTTGTCAACGATATATGTATAATACAGGTCCGAACCCACGTAGAAGGAATCGTGCGGCTCGAGCACGCCCGCGAGTTCCGGCTCCCTGTTGCGGATGATCGCGCGGGCAAGGAGCATTCCGCAGGCCTTGCCGCCTATCATGCCGGTTCCGACCATGTGGTCCCTGACCTCAAAATAGTCCTCGGGAGTGAAATTCCGCTTGACCATCTCGCGCATTTTTTCGTCGCGCGTCATCATGATGTCGCACATTCGCGCGCATTCTCCGGTGATATCAATCCCGCTGCCGTGGAGCATTTTTTCGCGGTTAAAATACTGGTCCCAGGAGTCCGAATACTGTTCCTCGGCCGAACGCTGCGCCCTGCCGAGGGTCTGGTAAAAGCGGCTCGATACAACGCCGTCGAGAATGGGACGGAAATGCCCGCTTTCGGGCTCGAAGGTATGGGGAAGGAACATGGTGTCGGAGTTTCTGTTCCAGACCTTTTCGGGGCGTACATAAACTTTCCGGTCGTCCGAATAAACGTCAAAGAACAGCTGCGTCGTGTTGAGTATCTTATTGATCGCCTGCACGGAGTGCTTTCCGCGGATGATGGGGAAATAAGCCACGGTGTCCAGAATGAACAGGAACGGGCATGTTACGCGGAAGAAATTGCCCATCATCAGGTCCGTGGCCCATGCGGTCTGCAGCTCGGAAAGACAGTCAAAAACATAGAACGCGTCTTTGCCTTCCTTCTCGATGACATTATGGATGTCCACGGTGAAATTCTCGAAACGGTGGGAGAGCGGGACGTGGACCGTCTTTACGCCCGTTCGGTCATCGATCAGAGGCTCGTGGCTCGCAAACCGGAAATATATGATGTTCCGTTTATCCTCGATTGCCTGGCGGATGTAGGGTTCCATGAAGAGCCGGAAATCCGAGAGCTTCGAGACGCGCCATACAACATTGTCGCCGAGCCTGATGTCGTCGAGCGCCGCGTCCATTTCGGGTATGCCGCTCTTTATCCTGTCAAATGCTGCCATATCGATCCCTCCTCTTTTATTCCGTCGGATCGTTCTGGAATCTGGACAGATGCTCGAAAGGGAGGATCTGCCGGCCCCTGAACAATCCGCAGCAGTCATTGATCAGCTGGTTGTTGTACGCTTTGAACATGTTTACATCGATCATGGAAAAAAGGGCGCCTGACCAAAATGTCAGACGCCGTTGTCTGTTAATATATTATCAGCTTTTTTGCGATTTGTCACTATCACTTTGGGGTAACGGACAGGAGAAAACTCTTTACATACAAACGAGTTTCCTGTAAAATATAAGTCATAAGAGCACCGCCTTTTGAAGGGGGCGGTACGGACTATATAATGCGGACCGCGGCAGGCCCGCGGACAGGGGATACAAATGAATACTGAAAGAGAAAAGAAGCAGCTGGAGAAGCTGCTCGCCGAGAGGCGTCCGAGGCCCATTCATTATATGGGTATCGCGATGCTTCTGCTCACTATCGTCTACATTGTGGACGAGATCACTTCGAACATGAACTCATCCATGCAGCCCTACGCGCTGTTTGAGCTCTTCAACATCACTTCGAGAGATGTAAATTCGCCGGAGTACGCGAATGCGATCAATGTGGTCGCACCGCTTTCGGTCATCTCGAATCTTTTTCTCATCATCACGCCTTTTTATAAGGCACTTTCGGACAAATACGGCAGAAGGCTGTTCCTGATGATCAATACTGTAGGAATGGGACTGGGCATGTGCATCGTTATGACTGCGCAAAATGTGGCCCTGTACATCATCGGTATGCTGTTTATGATGTTCTTTACTCCGAACGACATGCAGGTGCTCTATATCATGGAGACCGCGCCTAAGGAGAAGAGGGCGACCTACGGATTTATCGCAAAAGGCGTTGCGCTCGTCAGTGTATCCCTGATCGGAATTCTGTCGAAAATATTCCTGAACGAATCGGATCCGGCCAGCTGGAGAATGGTATATTTGATCCCCGTTATCGGCGCGCTGGTGATCGGTTCCCTTTCATACTTCGTAATGCGCGAAACGCCCGTATTCGTCGATCAGAGGACGAAATGGCTTTCCATGACGCAGAAGGAGCGCGAGGAGAAGATCCGCAAGGATAAGGAATCCGGCGCAGGCGAAGAGGGCGGCGTTTTCAAGGCGATAAAGTTTATCTTCAAGACTCCGCAGCTCAGATGGATACTCATCGCAGGCTTCATTTTCTTCGCGACAACTTTCTATACCTCGTACTATTCGACGGTATTAAAGGGCGCGATGGACACGGATATGGTGGCCACTGCACTTGTGGTCTATCCTTTCTTTAACGGACTGATCACCATACTTTCAGGATTTTTCTCAGATAAGATCGGACGAAAGAAGGTCTGCCTGATCCTGGGCTCGACCGCGATGCTCGGACTGCTGGCGTTCGTTATGGCCTGCAGGATGGGACTGGGTCCCGTGGCAGCGGGAATTGCGTACGGTTGCTCGATCGGAGGCCTCTGGTCGATGTCTGACACACTGATACTTACGATGCCTGCAGAATCGACTCCTTCGGGCATGAGATCGTCGGTAATGGGCACGATCTCCGTGTTGATCGGAGCGGGAATGTTCATCGGCCAGTTCGCGTTCATCATTCTGCAGAATTTTGTGGCGATGGATGTGCTGTTCCTCGCGATCGGTGTGCCTTTCATGGTCATCTCGCTGATCATCCTGCTGACAAAGGTTAAGGAAACAAAGGACGCGGATCTGGAGAACATTACGGCTGACACTTATAAATAAGGCGCATCTGGTTTAAGGAGAAGGATATGAAAGTATTTATCATTGTTCTTGCGGTTTTGATCGTGCTGTTCTGCGCTCTCTGCGCAGCTTTCGCGTGGTACATCACGCACGGAAAGCGGCAGACCATGCAGGAGGCATGGGACTGGGAGCAGGAGCATGTAAGGGACGCGAAGGAGCTTACCCGTGACATGTTCACCGACTATATCGTTAAGGGGAGCAAAGGCGAGGATATACACACCTCGCTTTTGCCCGCGAGCGAGCCTTCGAACAGGTACGTGATCCTTGCGCACGGTTATACGGACAACAGATACGGCATGATCAAATACGCGGTTCACTACCGGAGGCTCGGGTTCAACTGCGTAATGTTCGATGAGCGCGGTCACGGCCTGAACAAAAAAGAACCCTGCAGCTACAGCGTGAGGGAAGTGGATTTCCTGATCGCGGTGCTGAAAGATACCTTGGAGAGATATGGCGCCGATATCACAGTGGGATTGCAGGGCGAGTCGCTCGGGTCCGCGACGGTCCTTGCGGCGCTCGGATACGATATAGTTAAGGAAAAAGTCGCTTTTGCGGTCGATGACTGTGGTTTTGCCGAGATCCGGACCGTGATCATGCGATATATGAAGGTGCTGCATGTGCCGCCGTTCATGTTTTATCCGACAAATATCGCAGCGAGGGTCATCTACGGCATCAACTTTCTTGACGCGGTACCCGTAAGGGCAGCAAAAGGCAACATGATACCGCTGCTCTGCGTGCACGGGGCAAATGATGATTTTATCCTTCCGGATCACTGCAGACAGATATATGAGTCGAGCGCAGGCCCGAAGGAGATAAGACTTGTGGAAGGCGCAGGTCATGCGGGATCCGCGGTGGTCTATCCGGATGGGTATTATGAGATGCTGAAAGCATTTATCGGAAAGGTTCTGTGATTTCTGAATTTTTATAAAAAAACTGTTGACAAATACTGTGACTAATGTTATCATTCCTACTGGTATCGATAATATAGATATCGAATATAGTGTTATCGAATGGATCGTTTTGATCGTAAAACCAGATATAGGAGGATAAGATCATGGCAAAGACAGCAATAATCACAGGCGGATCAAGAGGTATCGGTGAGGCTATGGCCCTTAAGCTCGGTGAGCTCGGCTATAACGTAGTTATCAATTACAGAAGCGAATCTTCAAAGGCTCTTTCGGACAACCTTGCTGCAAAGATCAGCAGCCAGTACGGCGTTGAGACACTCGTTGTAAGAGCTGACGTAAGCAAATACGAGGACTGCGAGAACCTCGTTAAGGCCACTGTTGACAAGTTCGGCGAGAACATCGATGTTCTTGTGAACAATGCCGGCATCACAAATAACTGCAACTGGATCGACATCAAGAGAGAGCAGTATGAGAACGTTATCAACACCAACCTCATGAGCTTCCT
>JAGCSS010000177.1 GCA_017964055.1 Lachnospiraceae bacterium | reverse complement strand
TGCCACATACTCTATTCTGTGAAGCGGATTTTTATATTGCATACCTCAGATATCGTTCCAACCCGCATATAGGGTCCAAACAACCCTACACCCGACGTTACAATATCGTCCATTTCGCCAACCTTTTTGTACCCATAAGAATTTTCGGATATGAACTTCAGCAGGATGTTTGCAGGGAATATCTGCCCGTCATGCGTGTGGCCGCACAGATCGATGTCGACTCCGGCGTCCGCGAGTGCCTGCAGCTCCCTCGGCTGATGGTCGATCACGATCAGGGGCTTTGACATATCCAGTCCCGCGGTTATCTCTTCGGGGGCCTTTCTTTTGCCCGTGCCGTTGCCCGGTTTGCTGTAATCGGGACGCCCATACACGTAAAAGGCATCGTCTATCAGCACAAGATCATCGAGCAGCAGCGTGATCCCGGCTTTGTCCAGGAACTCGTTCATCTCTTTCCCCGCGGCCTTTGCGGGATTGCTGTAGTCAAAAGTGAAACCGCCTATTATCTTTTCTTCGATGTCATGGTTCCCGTAGACCGCATAGGCCCCGTATCTGCTCTTTATCGATGAAAATATCTCTATCAGCCTCTCCGGATCGTCGAGCGCCTCGTATTCGTTGTCAAAGATATCCCCTGCCATTATCACGATATCGGGCGATGACGCGTTGATCATATCCGCCATCTTCTCCATCTGCTCACAGCCGATGCTGTACCCCAGATGCATGTCGGCGACCAAGGCGATCCTGATCCCACTGCTCCCCTCGACCTGTTTTGACAGCTCGATCTCATAGGTGTTCAGCTTGATATCTTTGCCATGCGCCACTCCGTACCACATCAGAAGTACGATAAAAACGATGTTCAATACGCCCATCACCGCCCTCTTGTTGCGGTAAAGAGCCGATCCGAAGACCTGTTTGGGCTCGATGCCCTCTTTTTTCAGCTTAAAATACTCGATCAGACGTCCGATGAGTATGACTGCGAAGGACATACCCATGTAGATCAGGACTCCGAGGTTGTAATTGCCCGACTTTTTGAGCGTTCTCCTTAAGATATAGAGCATCGGAGAGCTCTCGCGGGTGACTCCCGCCGGAATGAAATAGGCGGCAAATATGGACAGTGAAAACACTGCCCAGAGGACAGCGGCAAGTATCTTTACGAACCTGCCGAGCCCGCGGGGCAGTCTGAGTGTATCGATCCATTTGAAGCCTTCATACACAAAATATGCATGAGCCGCTATAAAGAGCGGTGAAAGCAGAAAGAAGATCATGCCTTTCCTCTCAATCCTTTTCGTATACCAGGAGCTCGTCTCCGTTTTTGATCACGGTATCACCGTCGGGAATGATGTTCGCGCTCCCGCGGCGGATCAGCACAACGAGTGACTGTCTCGAGATAGGGATCTTCTTTAAGGGCAGTCCCACCCAGCTGTTGCGCTCTTTGATCTTAACCGAATTGAGTTTGATCCGGTCCTCTTCATAGAACTTCTTTGCGCCGAAGACCAGCCTGTCTCCGCTTTTGAGCACGGTCTCGCCCTTAGGTACGATCTCATCCTCGTCGCGGATTATCGCCGCGATCATCATCTGCGGCGGCATGACTATATCCGTCAGTTTTTTGCCGCACCAGGGGTGTGAGATCTCGAGTGTACCGGTAAGGAACCGCAGAGCTCTGTCTTCCTGCACGAACGCGATCCTGTTGAGCTTTGAGTAGCTCTCAACGAAACCTGCGGAAATGATACCTGTCGGTATAGCTACCATGCCGACACCCAGGAAGGATATCACGATGGCCATTATCTTGCCGCCCACGGTTATCGGGTATATATCGCCGTAGCCTATGGTCAGCAGCGTGGAAGCGGACCACCAGATGCCCGAAAACGCATTTTTGAACATATCCGGCTGGGCTTCATGCTCCAGGGAATACATGCACAGCGATGACGCGATCATCAGTATCAGCACCATGATCACCGATGAGAATATCTGCTTTTTCTTTTCATTCAGAACGTCAAGGATAACGCTGAACGCGTCATACCGCGAATTTATCGAAAACAGCCTGAATATCCTGATGACCCTGAACATCCTGAACGCAACGGCTCCGGCAGGGAAGAATATCGGGAGGTAGTAAGGGAAGAAGGTCAGCAGGTCCACGAGGCCCGTTACCGAGAATATGAACGCGAGCGCTGCCCTCCCGCGGGTCTTCGTAGGATACAGATAATCCGATGTCCAGACTCTTAATATGTACTCAACGGTAAAGAGGATCACGCAGACCAGTTCAACCGTCTCCAGCACATTCTCATATTTCGAGAACTCGCCGTAAGTGGACATGATCGTAGCCGCAAGACTCGCCACGATCACAACGGTCAAAAGGATGTCGAAGAGCCTGCTGGGCCAGTCTCCGACATTGCCTATCTGTATGATATCGAAAATTTTCCGTTTGGAGAGACGCTTTGTATTCTGCATAATCCACCGCCGAGATCAGAAATTTAAGCTGTACGCTGTTTTGTAACAGTATACCATATCTGCGGGGGGTGTGCTAAAATAATTTTAGACGCGGAGGTGACAGATGTTGAATACGATCGTTCAGACAAAAATGGGGCCCGTAAAGGGCAATGTGCGCGAGGGCTATAACGAATTCCTGGGCATCCGCTTTGCGACAGCCGGAAGATTTGAATATGCGGTCCCTGTCGAGAGCTTTGACGGGGAATACGACGCAACGGCGTTCGGTCCCGCATGCCCGCAGTCCAGAGGCTTTTATCCCCATCTCGAGCACCCGACCAGGCGCTTCTATCTGCATGAATTCCGCGAGGGTCAGGTCTTCACCTTCGGTGAGGACTGCCTGCGGCTCAATATCTATGCTCCGTCCGAGCCAAAGAACTGCCCCGTCATCCTGTTTTTCTACGGCGGAGGCTTCAATGCCGGCAGCACGGATGAGTCCACCTTTGACGGCGCGATCTACGCGCGTCAGGGCATCATCCTCGTGACCGCCGCCTACAGAGTGGGCATACTCGGATATCTTACCCACGAAGAGATCTATAAAAAGTACGGCCGCGACGGCAATTTCGGCCTCGACGACCAGTTCACCGCCATCAACTGGGTCAAGGCCCACATAGCGGATTTCGGCGGCGATCCCGACAATATCACCCTCGCCGGACAGAGCGCCGGCGCCATGTCGGTCCAGTATCTGTGCCTCAACGAAAAATGCCGCGGCCTGTTCGGGCGCGCGATCATGTTCTCGGGTGCCGGTCTGTTCCCGAAGTTTTCACTGCCCCGCCCCGCCGAAGAGCGCAGGCCCTACTGGACCGGCTTTATGGAGGCTGCCGGGATCGGTTCGTTCGAAGAGCTGAAGACCATGGATTTCAGGGAGATATTTGCCCGCCTCGAGCCGTATCTGGCCTCCCGTAAGGACAATGTATTCAATACGATGCCCGTGATCGACGGATACCATCTCACCGCTCCGATCGATGAACTGATAAAGAAGCCGCTCCCCCTCGACTACATGATCGGCTACTCGAACAATGACATGTACGCGATAATCATGTCACACATCGGTCATCGATTTGCAAAGGATAATAACGGCTTCATCTATTATTTCGATATTGATGCTCCGGGTGATAAGCGCAACGCCGCTTATCACGCCTGCGACCTGCGCTATATATTCGGGACTCTGGACCGCGGCACACGTAAATACGGCGCTTACGACCACGAGGTTTCGGCACTGCTGTCCCGCTATATTTCCGCATTCGCGGCAACAGGCGATCCCAATTCCTGTGATTGGACGGGCGCAAAACTGACGGGAACCTCGCCCGAATACACGCTGCCCGCAGGGCCTCTGCCCGTATGGGAGCGCGGCGGCAAAAAAGCCCTCCGCTTTGCTCCGGATATGATAGGAATGGCTCATCCGAACAAGGCAAAGCTCCTTTGGAACACGCTGACTAAAGGTGATCCCAAGATGGACTGAACGCAAAAGCGGCCCGGCCGGGCCGCACCGTAGATCGAGGTTCAGCCGAGCGCATGCGCGATCAGGGCCTCGCAGCCTCTCTCGATCTGCCTGTAGACGCCCTCAAAGTCTCCCGTATACCACGGATCGGCTATGTCTTCGGGATGATCCGTAAAATCCATCAGCAGGCGCACCTTGCCCTTGGGATCCCCTCCGAGTATCCGCTCCATATACCCGAGATTTATCTTTTCCATGCCGATGATATAATCCCATTTGTCATAATCATCGCGCCGCAGCTGCCTGGCAGTCTTCCCGGCACATGATATCCCGTGCTTTGCCAGCTCGCGCTTCGCCGGCGGATAGACAGGATTCCCGATCTCCTCTGCGCTGTGAGCCGCAGACTCGATATGAAACCTGTCCGCAAGGCCGCGTTTTTCCACCATATCCTTCATAATGAATTCTGCCATGGGGGAACGGCATATGTTGCCCCAGCAGACGAACAGTACTCTTATCATATCCCTAAAATCCTCTGTTTCTCGGGGTTTCCCCCGTTTTTTCCACCATATGATTTCGGCATATGTTGGTATATTTTGGCATATTTTATCCCCCAAAAGGTATAAATTTCGGTATAAATATTTGAAATTTATACCTCGGGTTTTTGGCGCATTTACACGGCTTTTACCACTCTGTTGATCTCGTCTCTGGCATTATCAAGATTAACATGCGCGTAGGTGTTAAGAGTAACGCCAATATCTGCATGACCCATCAGATACTGAAGCGTCTTGGGGTTCATTCCCGAGTTTGCCATGTTAGAGCAGTAGGTATGGCGACATACATGAGGTGTCACCTTGGGCATCTGTACTTTATAAATTGAATTGTATTTCTGAACTATATGCTTGAAATAATGCTCCCAATGAAGTGAGTAGCAGATACTTCCGTCCTTATCAAAATAAAGGAATCCAGTATATCCTTCGACAATAGGCTCGATTTTAGGAGGCTTTCGATTCGCAATGATAATTCTGAAACACTCTTCCACATCAGATGTCATAGGGATTGTCCTCTCGCCACTTACTGTCTTTGGAGGCTCAATGTAATAGCCCATGCTGCCTCTCTTCTGAAGCTGATGATCGATCGTAACACAATGATTCTTGAAATCAATGTTCTTAACCGTCAATCCACAGAATTCAGAGATGCGCATTCCGGTCTTGAACAAGATGTAAATCCCCTCGTAATAGCGTGAAAAGTGCGGATCTTCTTTGACGAATTTAAGAAACTTTCTCTCCTCGTCACGCGTGATAGCCTCTCTTCTTACGCTATCATCCACGATCACTTCCACAAGTGGAAAGTAAAAAGGATTCTTACGTATCAAGTCATCGTCCACGGCCATTTGAAAAGCAGGCTTCAAAACACCTCTTATGGAATGAATCGCACTATAGCTCTTTCCGTCCTTCTGCTGAAGTTTGATAAGCCAGCATTTAGCGTCCGAGATACGGACCTTGTCGATGCGTCTGTTACCGAACGGATCTTTCTTCAGAACATTGAGCACAGTATTATAGCCTGCGCGGGTGTTGGGTCTTGCATTAATGCGAGTAGTAATATACTTTTCTGCAAGTTTTAAGACTGTGAGATTTCCGCCGTTCGTAACAATATGATCAAAAAGATCTGCCTGTATCTGCTTCTCCAGTTCTCTTAACGAAGCTGTTTTTTTCTTTCCTGGCTTTACTACTCTTTCAAGCTCTGCAAGTGCTTTTCCCGGATCCGGCAATAAATGGATCACATTGCCGGCAACCACCTTGTCGAACCGGTCATCCTTGCACTTGATACTTGTGATGTCTGCTCTCTTAAAACTCACATTACTGAACCTTCTGCATTTTCTCGCGGCCTGTTTGAGCATTCCGGCCGCAAAATCTGTAGCTATAAGCCTCCCGCACTTTTCGGCAATACAAACAGTAATGGCTCCTGTTCCACAAGCACATTCAAGAACTTCATCTGTCGACTCAATAAACTCGGAGACCTTTTTGCCTGTGCCGACATATACCTTGTGATTATATACATTTTCAAACAAGTCATATAACGGTGAAATCTTATCCCAAAACATTTGCAGTCTCCTATTCCGCCTTAGTCGCTTTGATAGCGCCCATGCTGTGAATCCTTACAACGCGATTACTGTCAGTTTCTGAAATCATTTGCAGTTTTTCAACATATGGTCTGACGAACTGCGGTCTTCGTTTTCCAAGAACACGGAAGATTTCCGGGGCTTCCATCCTCACTTTTTCATCCGTATCGCTCAGAAGTTTTTCAAATACCGGCATATACTCAGCATAAGTGTCCGGCGTGTTCGTTGCGATATTCTCCGATGCCCAGATAAAACTGAGTCTGACCTTTG
>JAGCSS010000176.1 GCA_017964055.1 Lachnospiraceae bacterium | reverse complement strand
ATTTGATGTAAATGAAATCATATTTCTGTACGTCCAGGTAGCCCTCGCTCATTACCCAGCCCCTCGCGCTCTCGGTCGTGACGCGGCCCGCGCCGTAGCTGAAGATAATGTCTACCCTGCCTTTTTGCAGCGATGAAAAAGCCGTCTCGTTGTCGAGCACGATGAACTTGACCCTGCGCTGCAGTATCTGCGCCACCTCGTCCATGAGAGCCACGCAGAATCCGTAAGGCTTTCCGTTCTCATCGAGCAGCTCCACCGGGGGCACAGCTCCCGTCACGCCGACCTTCAGCACTTTGTTCTTCCGGTAGAAGACCTTATGGATGCTGTCGTTTACGACCATGTCTTTCTGCGTGAACTTGGGCGTGCTCTCATCGAGCGCACGATCGATATAGGTAACTGTAAGCGTATCGAGTATCCCGTCCCCTCGGATGTAGTCGAGCGCGTCGTCTATCTGTCCTATCAGCTCTCTGCCTTTTTCCGTGTCCGCTGCCGCCATCCCGAAGGAAAATCTGGGTTCGACGGTATTCTCTATCGCCGCCATATCCGAAGTATCGAGCCTCGCCAGCGTCTCGTCCCGCGCGATAAGATAATCCGCGGTAACATCCGTGGTCCAGATCACATCCGCCGAACCGTTCTTCAGCGCGTACAGGCACTCGTCCATGTTCTTAAGGCCCTTGTACCGGCCGAGCTTTCTGCCTGTCAGGCTCCTGAAGAATATCGCCGCGCTGTTATCCGGCATCCTGCCCGAAACGCCCACCAGAGACGCTCCTTTCAGGTCATCCGCCGAAGCGATCCTGCCGCCTTTCCCCGGGGCCTTCTTAAAACCGAAGCCCGTCAGCAGCAAAAGCAATACAAAGCAGACAAGGATCGTAAGCCATTTTGATTTATTCGTCATATGCCCCTAATCCTCTCATTCTATCGAAATACCGATGATCTTCTCGCTCCTGGTCGCCAGCACTATCCTGTTGCCGAATATCACGGGCGTAGCCTCGATACCCGAGCCGAAGTTGCGTTTGTCGAGCACCTTGCCGTTTGCCGCGTTGATGAGCAGCAGATCGCCGTTCTGGCAGCCCTGCAGCAGATATGCCCTGCCGGCCTGTGAAAACGTCAGCACGCTCGAGCTCCAGGAATACATGTCCAGATCGAGCGTCCATTCTTCCTTGCCGGTGTGCTTGTTGAGCGCCACGAGCATGCCGCCTTCGATCTCGGGAAGCTTCGACACTGAATAGAAAATGTAATCTCCGACTATGCCGCTGCCCGGAACACCGGTCGAGAGCACGCCTCCCGCGTAGCCCTTTACCGTATGGACCTCGTAAGGCTTTTTCCAGATGATGCTGCCGTTCATCGCGTTGATCTTATAGATCGCCGCTTCGCCCATGCTGTGCGAATTGTAGTTGTATTTGAGCGTGGTCGCGATATAAACGTATTTGTTCGAACCCTCGGCCTCAAATATCGGCGAGGAATTGATATCCTCGTTGAGCTCCTGAACCCATACCATCTTCATCGTGTTCAGGTCGAGGCAGTAGAAGGTGCCCGCATTGTCGCCGATATAGAGATATCCGCCGCAGACCGCCGCGCTGCACTCGCTGCCCCACAGATACCCGCTCTGCGAATACTTGCCATCGATCGTAAATGTATAATCGACGAACTCGGAAGGCGCGATGCTTAAGCTCCCGCTCGCCCTGTCATAGCTCGTGTTCAGGCGCATCGTATAGATCACGCCGTTCTCGCCGGGCTGGATCAGGGTATCGGTCACGGGATCGATGACGGGCGAAGAATCGTACGCATGCCAGGTCCTCGGCGCGAAATCGTCGTTATATCCGCCCTCGTAGAGCAGTGTGCCGTCGATCAGGCTGTAAATGTAGAATCGCTGGCATACATTCTCGCCGAACTGTCCTGTCTGCGCATCTCCCGAACCGCAGAACAGCAGCGGCGTACCGTCGGGATAGAGCGAAGCCGTTCCCTTAAACGTCATGCCCACGTATATGGACGGTCTCGTCTCCTCGCCTGTCTCTATGTCGAGGAAATGTATGCAGCCGTCCATGCCGGGATAGATGACCTCGGTGAGTCCCTTTTTATTCTTCGCGGAATCAAAGAGGTTCATGGTCTTTTTGACGTCCTCGTCCCAGCGCACGATAACGGGCTGTCCGGTCCAGCCGTTGCCCGACCAGTAGTCGACGCCGTTGGACTTGAGCACCTTACCCGTCGAATAGGTCCAGCCGCCGGGTGTAAACTTCTCGCTCTCGATCGCCGCATTGCCGACAGAAGTCATCGACCTGGTATAGTTGCCGCGGAAGGTCAGCAGGCCTTTGACGCCCTTAAGTCCCGCCGCAAATTCATACGAAAAATCTATCGGTGCGCTCCTGGTATAGCTGCCCGTCTCCGTTCCGTTGACCCTCAGCCGCTCAACGACCTTATGCGCTGCCGGATCGGTCTCATCGGTGGAGTATGCGTTCATGCGGTCCGCGCCGTCGGTCGCAGACGCGTTGTATACGACATCGAGGCTGCCCGCCGTGTCATGCATGTAATTGTAGAAGTATTTGGGATTTCCGACCTTTACCAAAGTCTTAAAGCCCACGAACATCAGGATCAGCACGATCACCACCACAGCCGCCGCGATGCACTTGCCCCTGTTCTTTTTAATAAAATCAAGTATCTTCATATCCT
>JAGCSS010000175.1 GCA_017964055.1 Lachnospiraceae bacterium | reverse complement strand
TTAAGCTTACCTTCAAGACCGCGGGCGAGAACAATGTGCTCGAGTACTGCATCATCACCAAGAGCATGCAGGACTACGGCGTTACGATCGAAGATATCTCGAATGACAGTCTCACATGGACTGAGGTAACCTCTCAGACGCCCATCGTAAAGTCAAAGGAGACCGATCCGAAGCTCACCGAAGGCAGCCTGATCTATTTCAGGAAAAAGGCGGTTAAGTCTCTCGGCGACGAGGGCTACAGGATCGCATCACCCGCAGAGCTGCTCGGAACGGTTAATTATCCGAAGGGTGCAGCGACCGCCGGATTCAAACTTCTTAAGACCATCGAAGGAATGTGTAAGGACGGCAGCAATCCTCTTCCGTTCTCGTTTACGAGCGATACCAGAGGCGAGATCGATACGATCCAGTTCAGGACCAGCGGCGGCAGCGCTATGGGCACCGCAAGATTCACCGTAACGATCGACGAGCTGCAGGATAAGACTTACAACTATAACGTAAAGCTGACGGATATTTCGGGCATTACCCGCACAGACGATACTCTTTACGCATATATTTATTTTAAGGGTGAGCCCACAAACGACCCCACCAAGGCTTCGATCAAGAGCTCGGAGAGCGGCGGCATCGGCCTGTACATCTATCCGAAGAGCGAGATAAACAATCCTTCTGGTTCGCAGGAAAAGCAGCACGTGGCCGGTAAGCTCGGCTGGAATAACTATGATCCTTATGAAGATCAGATCGGCTTTACCACGGCGATCAAGCGTGTCTACCTTTCGAATTTGAACGACGATCAAAGGGATTTCAGATTTAAGATCGATATGGGAACGCTTAATGTTCCGGTGCTGGGCCGCGACGGCGAAGCTGGCTATACAGAAGTGCTTGCGGCGGTATCCAAGATCAGATATGACGGCGTAGAACTTACCGAAGACACTGATTATACCGTTGAGTACTACAGCGACAAGAACAGTTCGAACAAGGATTACAGAGCGGCAGTGATCACGCTGCATGCGGATAAGATCGAGCAGAAGGCGGCGATCGATGACAGGGATAAGGATACTCCCGTTTACATTTACTTAAACAACGGAGAAGTGATCACCTCAGGCATTACGATGAACCTTCAGAGGACAGCTGTAGCTCAGAGTAATACATCGTTTACATTTACGCTTGGAAAGCTCGAGCCGTTCATTACGATCAAAACTACGGATGCTTCAGGAACTACGACGGAAACCACACGGCCCAATTACGAAACATACTATAAGATTAGGCTCACGATCCCCGCAAAGCTTGGAAACAAAACCGATTATGAGGTCAGCGTTAAGTCAGTGACATGGAACGGCCTCAATATCAGCCTCAGCGTTACGAGCCCTGCCGATAACACGATTGAGATCATGCTCGACAACGAGATGCTGAACGAGCTGTCGGGAATTACTACAACCGTTACTTACCCGATCGTGATCGAATTCTCAAACGGATATGTGATCTCAAACGGCATCACAATGACCGTCAACCCTGCAAATAACAACAATAACGATTAATACCGGGAGGGCACAGAGATGAAGAAGAATCTGATCAAATTCATAGTCACGGCGCTGATCTGCCTGTGCTTTGTCGGATACGCGAGGACTGAGGCCCGTGCCGAGAGTGCGGAGCAGATCACCGTGGGCGATATCAATTATGAGAGCCTTACGATGAAGGTATACAAGAAGGGAAATACAAACGTGTATTTCTCGACCACGCTCGCGAACGATCTCTCGGGATGGGATGAGCTTAGCGGCACGGTTTCCAATGACGGAAAAGGCGAGTATCTGCTCGTGGATATTTCCTGGGCGTCATCCGCTGCCGAGGTGAAGTTCTACCTGCGCGGAGACAAGAATACGAACGCTACGGAAGTAGTTCTGCCGAAGGCATCATCGGCGTTTAAAGTCAGCTTTGATAAGGTGAACGGAGATTTTACCTTCACAGGCCAGGATGACGCACAGTATTTCTTCTACCGCAAGCAGACCGATTACAACTGGATAAAGGTGTACTTCGAAGGTATGGGAAACCCGAACGGAAGCTCGGAGATCAGCTACGCGCAGTTCCTCGAGAATATAGAAATGCTCCGTTTCAAGGGCTCCAAGCTCGTGTTCAGGCTCGGACAGCAGATAGGAGTCAGCGAATCGCAGATGGGTGCAAGACCGAGCAAGGAAGTGGCCGTTTCGATCACGAAATACGCTTCCGCGCCTTCGGTAAAGCTCAATATCACCAAGCTTACGTTCAATACAAAAAACACGATGGAGTGGTCCGATGACATGATCCGCTGGACCGAGTGCGAGAAGAACGAAGAACTCGAAAAGCTGGCGGCAAAGGCTCTGGTTGGAAAAGGCGGTGCGAATCCCACGGATGTGGTACTGTTCTTCAGGGCTGCGGCGACCGATAAGAAGCCCTGCTCACAGGTCTGTGTTATCGTGATCCCTGCGCAGACAGCGGCACCTTCGGTAGGTAAGGATTCTGCTTCCGAGGTTTCCTACAAATACGAGAACAACAGGCTCGAGCTTACGTTCACAAAGGCTTCGGCAACGAATATGTACGAGTACTGCGTGGTTCCTTCGGACAAGGAATTTACCCTCACCACCGCTAAATGGAAGACCGTAAAGGCAGCCAAGACCTTCAAGCTCACAAAGAAGAGCGCTGACGGCGCGACGATCTACGTCAGATACAAAGGAACGCTCGAGAATGTCAAGAAGGGCATCGCATTCAAGCTTCCTTCGGCATATGCGAGCTTTGTCGCGAACGGCTTCGAATAAGGAATTTAAAGAATTTTAATATTTTAAGACGGACTGTTTTGGACGGTCCGTCTTTACTTTTTGGGCATTTGACTGTATAATAGCAGTCAGTCGCCGGTATAATGGGGACGCGTGAAAGGAGATCTTGTTATGAAGAAGTTCGGGAAGTTTGTTTTCGGCCTGGCAGCAGCTGCAGCAGCAGGCGCAGGCGCATATTACGCTTACAAGAAATTCGTTGAGAACGCAGATTCCGACGAGGAGGATGATTTCGAGGACGATCTCGATGAGTTTGAGCTCGATGACGAGGAGGCTCCCAAGGCTCCCGAGTACGTATCTATAAACAACATCCAGGAGACCGCCGAGAAGGTTGCCGAGAAGGCAGAGGACCTTGCGGAAAAGGCTGCTGACGCGGCCGAGGGTGCGGTTGAGGCTGTTAAGGATGCATTTAACGAATAATTTTTCATTTTCCTGTTGACAGTATACAAACGCAATGGTAATATTACATCAATTTAATACGCTAAACCGTTGAGGCGAAGATAAAGTTATTTATGCTCCCACAGAGAGCCCGCGTTGCTGAGAGTCGGGCGGAAAACAGGATAGCAAATGGATCGCTGAGGGCGCGGTCAAAGGAAGCGGTCATCCGCAGGCTCCGAGTATTCCGCGACGTGAGGCATACGTCAGTTGCCGGGAGTATGTTAGTACTTCGCAGAGAGCCGGATCATAGTCCGGTATCGGGGTGGCACCGCGGATATTGTATATTATTCGTCCCTGACAGAAGAGATTCTGTCAGGGACTTTCTTTTCGCGTAATAAGCGAGTGCACTCAGGCCGGCGAAGCCGGTGCCGCAGGGCAGTATACAGTTGCCAAGACCGAAGGTGTTGAGCAGCTGTATATGCCTGCGGCAGGAGCACGAAGTGCGGCCTGAGTGCCGAGCAAACGCGATCGAGCGTGCTCTGCACGCGAGATGACCTATTACACAGGAGGGGCAGCCATGAACATTTCATTCGAGGAAGCAAAAAAATACGCGGCAGATGCGCGTTACGACATCCTTCCGCTCAGCATCGAGCTCATGTCCGATGTGAAGACTCCGGTAGAGGTGCTGAGGATCCTGAAAAACGTGTCCTCGCACTGCTATATGCTTGAGAGCGCTTCGGACAACGAGAACTGGGGACGCTACACCTTCCTCGGATATAACCCGAAGCTGTGCATCACCTGTTCTGACGGAGTCATGAGGATCGGGAACATTACGATCGAGACCCGCGATCCCAACAAATACATCCGTCAGGTCCTGAACGAGCACAGGAGCCCGAAGCTCGAAGGTCTTCCATCCTTTACCGGCGGTCTGGTGGGGTATTTCTCGTATGACTACCTGAAATATGCTGAGCCCACATTAAAGCTGAACGCGGCCGATACAGAGGGCTTCAGGGACACGGATCTGATGCTGTTTGACAGAGTCATCGCCTTTGACAATGTCAAAAAGAAGATGATACTGATCCTCAATGTTTCGCTCGAGAACATTGAGACC
>JAGCSS010000174.1 GCA_017964055.1 Lachnospiraceae bacterium | reverse complement strand
TCTGACTCAAACTTAGTACCGTCAGCATTTACACTTATATTGACCGATTCCGAAACGTCCGCCCAGTTCTCGCCGTCAGCCATAGTCCCGCTCGTGCGGATGGCAGTGATCTTCATGGATTCATCAATTTTGCCGAGATCCGACACGTCAAACTCCCATCTTAAGTCATCCTCTTTTGTATTCATCGCGACGATGACAACGTTCTTATCCGCGGGGTTAAATGCAGCAACGGTAAGATCGCTCGAATCGACGAGGCAGTATCCGGGGCGGATGTACCTCGAAAACTGTCCGAAGGCGTAGTATTTCTTGCCCAGCAGCAGTTCTCCCGTATCGTGGTCCGCGATGCCGATCCCCCAGAACGGAGTACCGCTCCCGATGATCTTATCCGCCGCGCTTCTGCTGCAGGTGTCAAACCTGTTCTTTGAATCAACATGTATGTCAACGGCATCCCACATGATCCATGCGGTCGGTTTCAGACCGTTGAGGTCGGTGATAATGGCTCTGGCAAGCCCGAGTGCTGCCTGCATGCCCGTATCCGATCTTCCCGCGGAGAACATACCCTCCGCGCCGTCCACTTCGCTCATCCAGAGGTTTTTGCCGGCTTTTTCGGCCGTTTCTTTGAGCAGCATGCGCTGAGTTCCCTGATATGCGTGCGTATCGATCCTCGCGATCACGGCTTTCGCCTCGTCCGAGAGCTTTTCGAACGCAGCCGCTGCAGTATCTATGCTGGTTTCGTCCGAAGCCGAGATGATGATGTCCAGCCCCTTTTCCGCCAGCGCCTTGTTCAGCTCGACAAGTATCTTTGATTGAGACTCTCCCATCGAGAAATGGCAGCCCTCCTGCTTGTCGCTGTGAGCCTTCCAGTAGCTCGTCGCAGGCTCGTTCATCGGAGCGACGCTCTGAAATACCAGTCCTTCACCTTTCCAATGCTCTATGACATCAGCCATATAGCAGGCAAATGCCCTGTACGAATCTTCTCTCAGATTATCGACGCCCGGATCCTCTCCTCCCGAGCTGCATCCGCTGACCGTCATGAAATAAGGCGGCGAATTGGAGAACGCCTCGGCGATATACTCATCTCCCGCCGCTTTGATCGCGGCTTTCAGAATGTTCATCTGGTTTGCGTCCGCATCCCAGTCATAATTCCATGCATATCCGCATTCAAGATCCGCTCTCGTATAATTTTCTTCATAGTACTCTTTTGTATGTGCGGCAAGATTGATCCGTACAACATCGGTACAATACCCCGGGACCTCGGAATCCGAGCGTTTTATATGAGGCTCGTGATAAAAAGGCGCATCGGGATCGGTAACGTTGTCGCCTCCGCCTATGTTGTAGCGCCCGATGTTCATGCCCAGCCCCGCAGCGGGATCAAAAAAAGCCTTTGCGGACTGCTCCGTCAGAGTCTCACTGTAGCCCAGACGGTTGGCCCACCAGCACAGGGAGGTTCCCCATCCCTCGAACTCACCGTAACCGTCACCGTTCGTGTCATTAAAACTCTGAGCTCCGGATATGTCTATTTTTATCCTTTTACTGATCTCCATCTCTCCCGCCTCTCCGGCACCGGCAATGCCGTTCTTAGTTTTTGCGAAACCGCTCCCGCAGCCCGAGATCAGCATCATAGCCGCAAGGACCGCCGCGGTCAGCCGACCGGATCGTTTTATCATCGTCAGGCCTCCGTTTCCGTCATAAAGCTCATTTTCTCGCCGCGGACGATTCCCGTATCACAAGGCGCGGAGTGACCGTCCGGAATGTCGGAACGCTCATGCCGTTCGCGACATCTATCGCGGTATCCGCCAGCATCTTTCCGAACGTCTCATAATCATAGTCAATGCTCGTAAGCTTCGGGAATATCAGGTTCGTGATATAGGTATTGTCGTAGCTTACGACCGAAACATCCTCGGGTACCCGGTACCCGTCCTCGATCAGCTTCCTGATGACTCCGGCCGCGCAGAAATCGTTTATCGCTATGATCGCAGTGGGCTTTTCCTTCATTGCGAAAAGCTCCTGAACTCCGCTGTAGCCGGCATCGTAATCATATCTGCCCTCATAGACGTACCGCTTATTTATCGGGATGCCGTGTTCCTTCAGTATCCTGCAGTATGTCATGTACTTCTCGTAAGTCGAGATAACATCGAGCCTTCCGCCCACCAGCGCGATACGTTCATGTCCGAGCCCTATCAGATGCTCCGTCAGAAGCCTGATCGCCTCATTGGCGTCGATCACGACACGGTAGCACGAAACCTCGTCGATCTTGCCGCTCGTGATGATGGGAAGCTGCGCGGATATCTCCTTCGCCTTTTTGATATACGAAGAATCCGTGATCACGGCATCGACCCTGCCTCCGATCTGTATGATGCTCTCGACTCTCTGCTGCTTCATGATGTCTAGCTGCTCGATCTCCCTTTCGGTCTCTCCGAGGGTGCAGCTCAATATCACTCTGTAGCCCCTGGCCAGCGCTGCGTTCTCGCATGCGACGTAAACCGCCGAGTAAAAAGGGTTCCGAATATCAGCCATAAGTACGCCGAGCACTCTCGATCGTGTGTCCGAGAGTCCCTTCGCCATAGCGTTCGGCCTGAAATTATACTTCTCTATCAGAGCTTCGATGCGCTCCCTCTTTTCGGGCCGCACATTGACGCTGTTGGTCAGCACGCGGGATACCGTCGACGGCGAGACCCCCGCTTCCTTTGCTATATCATATATAGTTATCGCTTTTTCGTTGTCTGAATTCTTAGCCATAGCCCACCCGCTCCGTGATTTTTGAAATCGGTTGCAGCTTCATGTTACAAAAATTTTACTCGTGTTGTCAAGAGCTTTTTTGATACAATGCACAATTATCATTCTGTAAATGAGGCATTTTTTACCTAAAATGCAATTTTTGAAATAAAAGAATTGACATTTGCTGTGCATGTTGTATATTATTGATTTGTTGAAACCGATTTCAAATGTGCAAGGTGACGTGTCTGCACGCCTCCACAGCATGAAAGGATCTGTATTATGTCTAAAGTATCGGCCGCCGAGGCGCCTGTCGGCAAGAAGCTCGGCTTTTTCGCAAAAGTCAGGAAGTACCGCACTCTGATATTCATGTGCCTTCCGACCTGTCTGTTCTTCTTTTTCTTCAGCTACGTACCGCTGCCCGGTATCTGGGTGGCCTTCGTAAAATACAACTACCAGAAAGGAATCTTCGGGAGCAGGTTCGTCGGTCTCCAGAACTTCGAGTTCATGGTTCAGTCGGGCAAGCTCTGGACTCTCACGAGGAACACCATCCTGTACAATGTGGCTTTCATCATCCTCGGAAACCTGTTCGCCGTTTTCATGGCGATCCTTCTGAACGAGATCAGATCGAAGGCTTTCAAAAAGGTCTCCCAGACCATGATGTTCCTTCCGTATTTCATTTCGCACGTTCTGATCGGCGTGCTGGTATTCAACTTCCTCAACTACGATACCGGCTTCGTCAACACTCTGCTGAGCCGCTGGGGCTTCGAGAGATGGCAGCCTTACGCCGATCCGTCCTGCTGGCCCGGGATACTGATATTCATTTACCTGTGGCAGCAAAGCGGCTACAACTCGGTTGTATACTTTGCCGCCATCATGGGAATAGACGGTGAGATCATCGAGGCGGCGAGGGTTGACGGAGCGAACGCTTTCCAGAAGATCCGCTACATCATCCTGCCGAGCCTGCGTCCCACGATCGTTATCCTGCTGCTCTTCGCTCTCGGCGGCATCGTAAAGGGCAACTTCGGTCTGTTCTACAACATCATCGGCACCAACTCGCTGCTTTACGAGACCACTGATATCATCGAGACCTTCGTATACCGAGCTTCGGTGACCGACTTCAATTTCTCGACAGCGTCCGCCGTCGGCTTCTATCAGTCGCTCATCGGCTTCGGCATAGTTATGACAGTCAACTATATCGTTAAAAAGATCGAACCTGATTATTCGCTGTTTTAATAAGCCTGGTACGCTAGTCACGTATAAGGAAAGGAAACAGAATCGGCTTTCAGCCGATTCTAAAGAGAGGATTTATGGCTAAGAAAAAAGATTTGGACATGGCCTCCAGTTCGGCAAAGGTCAAGCTCGGAGTTTCCGATATCGTCGTTCGCGGCATAGGCTATTTTGTTACTTCGGTTTATTCGCTCGCGTGTATTTTCCCGTTCCTGGTAATCCTCGGCAGTTCATTTTCGTCCGAGAGCTACCTGAACCTGCACGGAGTACAGCTGATCCCCGGTGAGTTCTCGACCGAGGCCTACAGGGCCGTCATGAAGTCGGGCCTTATCTGGCGCTCCTACGTTGTTACCATCCTGCTCACGGTCATCGGTACCGCGATCGGTCTTTCGATCATCGCGATGACGGGCTACGCGCTCCAGCGCAAGGATTTCCCTTTCAGGAACGGGATCTCGTTCTACATCTACTTTACGAGCCTGTTTTCCGCGGGACTGGCGCCCTACTACCTGATCATGACGCAGCTCTATAAGTTAAAGGACAGCTACCTGGCCATTCTTCTGCCGCTGCTCATGTCACCCTGGCTCGTGATACTCATGAAGAATTTCGTAAAGAGCATTCCCCATGAGATCACCGAATCCGGCAAGATAGACGGTGCCGGAGACATGAAGATATTCACCGCTCTGATACTTCCGATGCTTAAGCCCGCGCTGGCGACCATCGGACTGTTCCTGGCCCTCGGCTACTGGAACGAGTGGTATCAGTCATCGCTGTTCCTGAGCTCGAGAGTGGATGTCAAGCCGCTCCAGTACATGCTTTACGAAACGGTCAACAAGACCGAGGCTCTCACGAATACCGTTGCGGGCCAGTACGTTGTCATCACCGACATACCGTCAAACAGCGTCAAAATGGCCACCGCGATGCTCGCCACCGGCCCCATCGTACTGCTCTACCCCTTCGTACAGAAGTATTTCATCAGCGGTATCACGGTCGGCGCGGTAAAGGGTTAACCACAGTTATTCCCCGGGATTCCGGGATAACATAAACAAATTTAGGAGGAGAATTATGAAGAAACGAGTTTTGGCACTTTTACTGGCAACCGTCATGCTTCTCAGCCTTGCTGCCTGCAAAAAGGACGGCTCCGCAAAGAAGGTTGACACAAAGGAACATGTTAAGATCACATACATGTTCACCGGCTCCAAGCCCGAGGGCGCGGCTATGGACAGATTTCAGGAGATGAACAAGAAGCTCAATGAAATCCTTACCGCGAAGTGCAATGCCGAGCTGGAATTCTACTGGATCGGCTGGACAGATTATCTTTCCGTTTACAACATGAACATCGCAGCCCAGGACGGCACCGTTGACCTGATCGGTACAGCATCCGACTGGCTCGATGCATGGCCGAACGCAAAGAACGGCGGCTTCAAGATCCTGACCGAGGATATGCTCAAGACCTATGCTCCCCAGACATGGGCAAGCGTTCCGAAGGATCACTGGGAGCTCTGCAAATACGACGGCGACATTTATTTAATGCCCGAGGACAACTACGCACAGTGGACCAACCACGGCTACATCTACCGTCTTGACTGGGCTAAGAAGGCCGGCCTCGCAAACGGCGTTCACAGCTGGGAAGACATGACCAAGTACTTCGAGTATGTTACCGCCAACAAGGACGCTCTCGGCATCAATGTGGCATGGGATTCCGACGGCACACACAACGTTCAGATGGCGAGCGGCTGGGTAGCAAGCCACAGCAAGTTCGTTCCGATCGACGGTATCTGCACCGCAGCTCTTTGGGGCGGCACAAAGGATGACCTCTACAAGATCATCACCCCCGCTTACACCGATACCCAGATGATGGTTGATTTTGCGAAGATGATGAAGCAGTGGGACGAGATGGGCGTTTGGAAGACCGACGTTCTCAACAACACCACTTCCACCAACAGAGACGACTACCGTGTAGGCCTTGTTGCCGCAGAGCAGCATCATACACAGACCTGGACAGATCTCTGCTCCAAGACACCTTCGAACACCATTTACAACGATCCCGCAGCTGAGTCAGGCTTCTTCTACTTCGGCGAAGAGACCCAGAACGTAGTTGCTCTTTCGATCACTCACGGCGCTATGGCTGTTTCCGCAGCTTCCAAGAATCCTGAGAGAGCCCTGATGGTTTACGACCTCTTAAGAAACGATCCCGAGTGCTACAGACTTATCAACTACGGTATCGAAGGCATCTCCTACGAGCTTGATTCCAACGGCTACCGCGTAACTCCCGCGAGCTTCAATCCCGATACAGACAACGTCGGCGGCGCTACCAGCTGGTGGTGGGGACGCAACGACAACCTCGAGCTCAAGGACGCTACCAGAAACTGGCCCGTTATCGAGTCACTCTACAAAGAGTATGACAAGATCAAGATCGACTATCCTTACGGACAGTTCGTTCCCAACGTTGACAGCATCGAAGGCAAGGTTAAGAACTGCAACGAAGTATTCGGCAACTACATGAAGCAGATCGCATACGGCAAGTATTCGGGCACTGCGGAGGACATCGTAGCCGAAATGCAGGCAGCACTGAAGCAGGCAGGCATCGAGGATGTTACCGCCGAGCTTCAGAAACAGTTCGACCAGTTATACAAAAAATGATAAAATACCGGTTTAATGCTTAAACCCTGCAGAAAGGGCGGCTCCGCTTAAAGAGCCGCCCTTTTCTTCACGTTACAAAACATGTTACAAAAACTGTTATAATGTGCTTTATTTTTCTTGTGTTTTTTATGCATCAAGGCTATAATTAATTTTGGATGTTTGTATTCAAAATTAGGGAGACATTATATGAATCTGGTTGAGAATGCTGTTTTGTTTGACGGATACCGTGTGGGTACGGTTTTCGGTCAGAACAGCGTGTTTACCACATACCTCGGAACCAAGATCGACGGCGGCTCGCCCGTATATATCAAACTCCTGGATCAGAGCCGTTATACCCAGTACGACGTCGACAAGATCTGTTTCAGCAACGAACTGCCTGCCATTAAGGCATTTGAGAATAACCACATCCTTCGCGTTTACGATGCCGGCCCCGTATCGAATACCATCGGTATCGTTACGGAGTTTGCCGATTTTATCCCTCTCGGCGATTTTCTCGAGAGCAGAAGGATACTTGAGCCTTCCGTAGCCATTGATTTTATCATGCAGCTGGCGGATGCTCTTAAGTATGCCCATGAGCGCGGCATAATACACCGCAATATCAAAGCCGGCGCCATCGGAGTATGTCCCGCATCCGATGAGGGCAAGCCTGAGTCCTATACTCTCAAGCTCTTCGATTTCGGCGTTTCCTATATCACCGATTTCAGCAATATCCCTTCGGGCCAGGTTGACGAGGAATTCGGATTCATGGCTCCCGAGGTTGCCGGGCTGCTCAACCGCAAGGTTGACGCGCGTTCCGATCTGTATTCGCTCGGCGTTCTCTTCTATCGTTTCGTCACAGGCTCATATCCTTTCCATGCCGGCACCATCGACAGCATGGTCTATCAGCATGTGGCCATCGTTCCCCGCACTCCCGACAAGCTGAATCCTTCAATCAGCGAAGAGATCTCGAGGATCATCCTCAAGCTCCTCGCCAAGGATCCCGACCAGCGCTACCAGACTGCGGAGGACCTGATCTACGATCTCGATATCTACCTGAATTCCAACATTCCCACCGAGGGTGCCCTCAGCTCCGATCTGATCACCGATCTCGACAAGAATGCCCGTGTATTCAGCTGCAAATACGAGCTGGCCGATCTGCGCCAGTCATATACCATTGCCTTCGAGAACGAGGGACGCTTCTGTCTCGTCACCGGCTCGAAGGGCTGCGGAAAGAGCGACCTGCTCACGAGCCTTGCCAATGAGCTCAAGAGCAGCGGCATTTCGTTCTACCGCGCGCATTTTACAAAGCAGACCATGGGTACGCCCTATCACGGCTTCCGCGAGGTATTAAAGGCGTTCCTTGACGAATACGAAAAGTCTCTCCGATTCCTGAAAGGTTCGGAAAAGGGACGTTTCCCGAATGAGGTTGTCCGTCATTCGGATCTTGTCACGAATATCTTCCCCGAAGCAAAGGATGTCTTCGCAGATTACGTCAGAGCAGGCGAGACCGGCGAGTCCGCTCCTCTCGAGCCCTATAAGGAGCTGCAGAGGACGCTTCGCATACTGGCGGAGTTCTTCCTTTCGCTTACCTCGAACAAGCCCTATGTGCTGATCTTCGACGATATCCATTTTGTCGATGCCGCATCGCTCTCACTGCTCAGTGAGATGCTCGAGCGTATATCCTCGCATAAGGTTTTCGTAGTATGTTCATGCCGTACCGAGCGGCTTTCCGATAACCCTCAGCTGGAAGAGTTCGTTTCCATGTTCAGCACGGAGAAGCAGCCCCAGCTTATCAGGCTGCTGCCCTTCGACCGCGAGAGGATGCGCGAGTTCATCTGCGATCTGCTGATCGTCAGCCCTTCACAGAGCGAGGATCTGGTCGATTACATCATGCAGCTCACCGACGGCAATCCTTACTTTGCATCGAACGTGATCCGTTCCCTGCTCGAGGAGAACATCATTTCCGTCAAGGCCGGCATGCTTGACATGGATCTTAAGCTGCTGCGCAACGTTACCGAGAAAAACGAGGATATCTTCAAGATCATCCGTCAGCGCATGGAGCGTCTGCCCATGATGGGACTAGAGGCTCTCAAACAGGCTGCGGTTATCGGCGATACCTTCAGCCTCGAGCTGCTCGCAAAGGTTACCGATATCGATCCGGACAAGCTCTCGTCCGTGCTCGACAGCGCGATCAGGCTCCAGTTCATCGACTGCAGCTCTACCGCAAAGATATACGAGTTCTCGCACAGAGACATCCATTCCGCTTTTCTTCAGCTGGTTGCCGAGGATGAGCAGAAAGAGATACATTTAAAGATCGCCCGCTCGATCGAGGCGCTCAACCACGGCAGGCCCCGCGACGTTTACAGGCTGGTCTACCACTATACCCAGGCCGGCTCCGATGAGGATGTATACCGCTTCATCTTAGAGGCAGCGGCTCTGGCAAAGTATTCCTATGCCACCACCGAGGCGCTGGCATATTACAATCAGGCGCTGAAGCTGATATCCTCTCACGAGGAAGAAGGCTCCGAGAACTGGTGCATCACCATGGATTCGCTGATCGATCTGAATCTTTCGGCAGGCAACAGCGCTCTGGCCATCGAACTGGCCAACAGCCTTCTCTCATACCTTAAGGATCCGTTCACTATCGCAAAGCTCTACACCAGGATCGGTATTGCGTATTACCGCATCAACAGCTACGCGCAGTGCGAGGAGTACTACATCAAGGCTCTCGATAGTCTCGGAGTGCGCTTTAATCCGAAGTCCGCTTCCGCCGTTGCCGAGGCACCCATGCAGAAGTTCCTCCTCATGTTCAGGCGCATCACTAAGGATCCTTCCAAGTTAAAGCCCGTTGAGAAGGGTGACCCCAGAGAAGCCAAGCTTATCGCAAAAATATTTGAGTCACTCTGCTGGACCTATGCGTTCTATGATTCAAAGGCATACAACCACTGCATAATCCGCATGTCCAACCATGTCCAGAAGAACCTCGGCGCATCTGCCGAGCTCGGTCTTGCGATGATCGGCATGTCGCTCTATATGACACGCCGCAAAAAGTACAAGCGCTCCGAGGAATTTGAGAATCTCGGTCTCCAGCTCATCCGCGATACGGGCGACCAGTACGCGCTCGCCAAAGGACTGCAGCTTGTCGGCATGCATTATCAGGCGCGCGGCGACGTATATAAGAGCATCAAATCATTAAAAGAAGCCTGCGACAGCTTCGAGAATATAGGCGATCACTGGCAGCTCAACAACGCGAAGATCTATCTTTCGCACTCCTACCAGATGGCGGGTCAGTATGAAAAGGCACTCGCGCTGTGCCGTGAATGTGAGACCACTTCCATTCGCCTTAACGACATGTTCTCACTGTCCATGGCTTACAGCTACATGATGGCATGCTTCATTGAGTCCGGCGATTATGCCGAGGCCAATTCAGCCGCGATGAAGTGCGAGGCGGTAGTCGAGCGTCTGACGCTGCACTACCCTGCCGTTTCGTTCGCATTTGAGCTCGGCCGCTTAAAGCTCGAGGAAGGCAAGTTTGCCGATGCGATCACCCACCTCACCAAGGCAAAGGAGATCATCGACAAGAACGGCCTCACCGGCAGATACAAGGATTCGGTCTATGCTTATCTGGTTATCGCACTCGTTAAGAAGCTCGACCGTGACCGCAACAATCTTACGATCAACGAGATACAGAACCAGGAGTTCAACATCTCGAGCATCTGCGACAAGATAAAGACCCGCAGCAACCGCGCGAGCACTACCATCGTAGCTTCGCGTGCCGAGGCGATGCTCGGCATACTCACAGGCCATTACAAGATCTGCGAGCATGCATACCGTCAGGGTAATATCCTCACATCCTCGAACCAGTACTATTACGAGAATGCGATGATCAATTTCGAATACAGTCAGTACCTCCTCTCAAAGCATAAGCTTATCGAGGCCAGGTTCTTCGTATTCGAGGCATACATGATCTTCTCCCACATTTCCTCCAATGTGCACATGAAGGACTGTGAAAAGATCATCTCCGAGCGCTATCAGGAATCGTTCAGCAGCAGTCCTCTGCTGATGAGCATCATGGAGCGCCACAACAGACTGAATGCCGACAGGCGTATCAATACTCTGCTCCGTCTCGGCGCGGTGCTCACATCCACACTGAACGACGTGGACCTGCAGCGCCAGATCCTGCAGGAGGCCGTTGAGCTCGTCGGCGCAGAGCGAGGCATACTTTTCCTCTATCCCGAGACCGGCGAGAAAAAGCTTTATGTCGCATCGGTATACAACCTCGGCAGCTTCGACAGCAATACCTACGACTGGATGCTCGAGGAGGTTGAGCGCAGCCAGAAGCCTATCGTTATCAACGATGTTCAGTCCGATGAGTTCAGAAAGCATTATCCCGTCATGGCCCGCTACGGCATCAAGTCCGTTATGGCCATGCCCATGATACTTCGAGGCGATCTGTTCGGCGTCATCTATCTCGACAGCCGTCTCGTACGTCAGATATTCTCGGATGAGTATGTCGAGGCTCTCGATTTCATCGCGAAGCAGGGCGCATCACCCATCCAGAACGCGCGTCTGTACCAGCGTGCCATCACGGACGGACTCACAGGCATATTCGGCCGTTCGTATCTCGACAACAGAGTCAGCGATCTGACGAGCAAGCCTGATTCGAACCTTGCCGCGATCATGATCGACGTTGATAATTTCAAGCGCTGCAACGATACCTACGGTCATCCCTTCGGTGATAAGGTTCTTCGTACCATCGCAGGCATCATGAAGCGCGTCGTCGGCGATGCCGGCATCGTATGCCGTTACGGCGGCGAGGAATTCGTAGTACTGCTCTACTCAAACAACGAGACCGCGGCCACCGCGATCGCCGAAAAGATCCGCTCGAGCGTTGAGCGCACCGGCATAGCCTACACGAGCACCGAATCGGTCAATGTAACGATAAGCCTTGGCGTATCGCTTTGGGATCACTCGATGGAGAGACTCGATCTCATCGAGCATGCCGACCAGGCGGTTTACTACTCGAAGACTCACGGCAAGAACCAGTACACGCTCTGGAGCGCAGAGATGTCCTCCGAAAGTTAAAAAATGGGCAAGACAATGGGACGGTTCTTCTGTCTGCAAACAGACAGAAGAACCGGCCCTATGTCTTTTTATTCGGTATAACCGCATTCGCGCAGTCTCTGCGGAATGTATTCTTTAAGTGTTGAGTTCGGGCAAACCTCAAGCATGAGCTTGTAGTACTCGATAGCCTTATCAAACTGTGACAGGGCCTGATAGGATTTGCCGAGATAATACATGGCGGCATCGTTCTCCCTGTTGAACGCAACGGCCGCTTCGAGCATGCCTGCTGCGCCCTCATAATCGGCGCTGTCATACAGGGCCTTGCCTGCTTTATATATCTTTCTGGCTGCGGTGGGATAGATATCCGATCTCATATCCTCGAGCATCGAAAGAGCGTATTCGCTGTCGATCCCCGAAGCGTCCACGGACCAGAGATCGAGCGCCAGCTTCTGAAGCTGATCGTCGCTGTACTCGGTGGACTTGAGCAGCTTGTACTCTTTCAGCACATCAAAGAATGCCCTGTAGCCTTCGGTCCCGACCTCTACCGTAACCGGCGTTGTATCGATACCGTCTATCGTCGTCTGCAGCTCGTTTACCTGACGTTCCAGAGCCGCGATCGTCTTTGCCTGCTGAGCGTTCTCGGCAGTCTTGGCCGAGAGCTCCGCACTGTAATCGACCTTCTGCGACTCGTACTCTTCCTTGATATTTGACTTGATCGTGGGAACGATCAGATAATACACGACCGCTATACCGATCAGCACGCCGAGCAGCAGGTTTACAAAAACCATGACATTGGGCTTTTCCTCACGGTAAGAGCTGACCACACCGATTCCGCGCGGAGTCTCTTTTGAGATATCCTTGCTCTCATTCTCGCGAAGTCTCGGGTTGTCCTCTCCGGTCTCGCGTGCTATCTCTGCGAGATATCTGAGCGTTGTGGTGTTGCCGACATCGATCTTGATCGCGCGGTCGAGGTATTTCTTTGCCTGATCGTACTGATCGGTCTTGATCAGGAGCAGCGCGAGCAGCTGCAGCGCACGCAGGAAATTGCCGTGCAGGCTCACAACCTTTTTCAGCTGAAGGATCGCGAGATCGTCGTTCTGCTCCTTCGCCGCCTCAAGTGCGATGTTGTATTTTTTGATAGCCTGATTGATATTTTCCAGCTCGTTCTGATTATCCTGAACCTTCTCGAGCAGGTCCTCGGCCTCGTTGGCGTCGGGCGAAAAGCTCTTGCTGATGACCCACTCGGAAAGCGCCGAAACGGTCTCTCCCATCTCGTAATAAACCAGTCCGAGCAGATTACGCGCCTCGATATTTCTTTTATTCATTTCGAGACTCTTCTGCAGATCCTGCGCGGCTCCGGTCAGGTTGCGCACCTTGGCCTTTTCGAGTCCGCTGTTGTAATATCTGTTGGAGAGTCTGATTATCTTCCTGTAAATGGAGATATCGGTACCGCAGACCTCGCAGTACTGACGTCTTGCAGGAACAGGATTGCCGCATCTGGGACAATTCATCTGTATACTACTCCCTTATTACTGATTGTCATTCTTTCCCGATGTTCCGTTGATGATCGTGTCGATAACATCTGACAGATCGGTCATGTCATTGTTGTAAATGGATTCCTCTGCCTGATCGATGTCAAGGCTGGGCTGGAATCTGGCCACTTCTTCTTCAAAATTGATCATAATAATCTCCGTTAATCAATGCAGACCGGATATACGTTACGCCGGCCGGCGATCAATAAGCTCTGCCCCAGTAAACGAGCGCCTTTGCGGGCTTGCCGCAGCATACGCATTTGTCTGAAAGCTTCTTCTGCGCGAAAGGCATGCAGCGCGATGTGGCGCCGGTATCCTCTTTGATCTTGTCTTCGCATGCACGGTCGCCGCACCACATGGCACGTACAAAACCGGGCTTGTTGTTTATGATGTCGCAGAACTCACCGTATTCCGTCGCATCGTAGGTATGTGAATCGCGATGCGCCTTGGCGGTCTCGAACATATTGCGCTGAATCTCGTCCAGGATGCGGGGGATCTCGGTCTCGATCGCATCGAGCGCAACGGTCAGCTTCTCGTGAGTATCGCGGCGGACCACAACGCAGGTGCCTGCCTCGATATCCTTGGGACCGCATTCTATACGAACGGGGAAGCCTCTCATCTCCTGCTCGGAGAACTTGAAGCCGGGACGCTTGTCGGTGTCGTCAACCTTTACGCGGATGCCTGCCTTAACGAGTCTGTCCTTAAGCTCAAATGCCTTGTCGAGCACGCCCTCCTTGTTCTGCATGATAGGCACGATAACCGCCTGAACGGGTGCCACGCGGGGAGGAAGCTTGAGTCCCGAGTCATCGCCGTGAACCATGATGATCGCGCCGATAAGACGGGTCGTCATGCCCCATGAAGTCTGATGAACATACTGAAGCTTGTTCTCCTTATCAGTGTACTGGATGCCGAATGCCTTTGCGAAGCCGTCGCCGAAGTTATGGCTCGTACCCGACTGGAGTGCCTTGCCGTCGTGCATGAGGGCTTCGATCGTGTAGGTAGCCTCGGCGCCCGCGAACTTCTCCTTATCGGTCTTGCGGCCTCTTACAACGGGGATGGCCAGAACCTGCTCACAGAAATCGGCGTAGAGGTTGAGCATCTGCTCGGTGCGCTCCTGTGCCTCTTCCGCGGTAGCATGCGCGGTATG
>JAGCSS010000173.1 GCA_017964055.1 Lachnospiraceae bacterium | reverse complement strand
AATACCTGCTGACACGGGAACAGGAAGAACGGTTCCTCAAAAAGATAGAAGGCAGGATGAAGCTCGACCAGTACGGTGAGAGCAATATCTGCAATATATATTTTGACACGCCCGATTTTGACCTTATCAGGAATTCGATAGAGAAGCCGGTCTACAAGGAAAAGCTCAGGCTCCGCACCTACGGGATACCCAAGGACGGTGAGCACGATGCTTTCGTCGAGATAAAAAAGAAGTATGACGGAGTGGTCTATAAAAGAAGAGCGGAGATGTCGCTCGCTGAGGCGGAGGATTATCTTTACAGAGGCATTCATCCGCAGAAGGATTCCCAGATCATCAGGGAGCTCGACTGGTTTCTAAAGACCAATCCCGTACAGCCTGCGGTATATCTGGCTTACGACAGAAGGGCCTACGCCGGCATACAGGAGCCTGAGTTCAGGCTGACGCTCGACCGCAATATCAGGGCGAGATACAAGCAGCTCAAACTGACGGACGGCGCGGTCGGAGAGAGCGTTATCCCGGAGAATATGACCCTCATGGAGATCAAGATCCCGGGAGCTATGCCGTTCTGGATGTCGAGGCTGCTCTCGGATATGCAGCTTTTCCCGGTAAGCATTTCAAAGTACGGAAGCTATTACAAAGATCATCCCGAGCTCTTTATGAGCGCGGTAAACAACCATAAAAAGTATTTCGATCCCGCAAACGACGTGGTCGCTATCGACGCGGCACGTTCGAGGAAAGAACGTCATATGAACAAGGCGGGAGTATAAGGAGGTAATCATTATGTTTGACAGTATTATTTCATCCGCAGCGGGAGTTACCGCGAGCGAATTTCTCATTTGTTCCGCGATATCGCTGGTGTTCGGCGCGATAATCGCATTGGCGCACAGCTACAAGAATCAGTATTCAAAGAGCATGCTCCTTACTCTTGTTGTCCTTCCGATAGTCATTCAGACCATACTGATGCTCGTAAACGGAAATATCGGAGCCGGCATTGCGGTTCTCGGCGCGTTCTCGCTGATCCGTTTCCGTTCCCAGCCCGGCAATTCCCGTGAGATCACGAGCATTTTCCTCGCGACTGCGGTAGGAACCGCGATGGCGCTCGGATTCGTTGCAGTGGCGGGAGTCCTGCTTGCCGCGGTGGTTGTTGTGACCGTAGTAATGGTCAGGCTCGGTATCGGCGAGAAAGGCGCTGACAAGCATCTTCGCGTTACCATACCCGAGAATCTTGATTATGAGGGACTGTTTGACGACGTTTTTGACGCGTTCACCGAGAAATGTGAACTGGTAAAGGTTAAGACAGTGAACATGGGCAGTCTGTACGAGCTAGATTACGATCTGACGATGAAAAAAGACGTAAAGGAAAAGGAATTCCTCGATGCGCTCAGATGCCGCAACGGCAATCTCAACATTGTCCTGAGCAAAGTGATGACGGCGCGCGACGAGCTGTAAGCCGTAAGAAAAACCGACATGGATCGTATGTCCCCTCCGTATCCGGAGGGGATTTCTTTTTGCGCGATAACCCTTTAAAAATGCGAAATTCTATTGTAGAATAATAAAAAGATGATGCCTTTGCGACACCATCCGTGGGTTTACCGGGTAATACCGCATCTAAAGAGGAGAAGGACTATGGATTTCGGAAAAGCATTGAAGTTTTCTTCGAGCGAGACTACTGTTGAGGACTGCTATTCTTATCTTGACTGCGATGTAGTGATCATAGACAGATATGTGCCCTCGCGTCTTGAGTCTGATAAAGCCTGCATCGCGCAGGATGAGCTGCCCGGAGGCGGGACTGTGATCCTTTTTGAAAAGGAATATTACGGTACGCTGGCACTGCGCATCCCTTCGCAGGAAACGATCAGGACGACCATATATATCAACGGCGAAGAGTATGAATACGCCACCGCTCCGGCAGACGAGAACAGCCTTTACGCGCTGGTGGGCGGTCCGTTCGAGCCCGGCTGCAGGCTGAAGCTCGCGATCGCGATGCCTTCGAGGACTGCCGTTATCCCGTACAATGCCGATATGAAGATATCGCCCGTCAGCTGCAATAACGGAACCGTACACATAAGCGAGAGGCGCTCGCGTTTCCTCATAAGGCTTGAGACTCCCGCGGATATGGTCACTTTTAATCTGCCCGAAGGCTATGATATCGAGATCGGCGGTAAGTCGCGCGGTAATTCCGCGGAGCTGCTGATCGGAGATAATCTGTTCACGGGCTATAAGCTCCGAATATTTACCGAGGGGCATTCGTCATACCGTGATTTCGATCTGGTAGTCATGCAGGCAATAGAGGAGCCCGAGCTCGATTCCTGCGCGGCCAATGCGTATACACCGATCACCGGAGCATTTGCGGGCGAGGCCTGCTATGTGCTCGACAGACGCAGCAGCAATACCGAGAACGCGACACACGGAACCTTAGAGGATCCGATGCTCAGGATCGACCCCGTTACAGGCTACAAATGGGGCAGGATCAGTCCGGATAAATCCGATTATTACTTTGAACTGGAAAACGGCGGCTATGAGGTCATGGCCTCGTTTACATCCGAGGGCGCGCGTCTGATCGCGAACCCCGGCACCGAATATGAAAAGATCATGGTCAGGGATACCCGGACCGAAGAACAGCGCAGCGGCATCAGGATCATCGACGGTCAGCTCGTGCTCTCGGTATGCGAGGGTGAGCCCGAGGCCGACATCATGACACTTACGATCCGCGCCATAGACACGATCGCGGTAGAGAGCGGCTATGAGCTCGTATATGACGGCAGGAGAGGGGATGCCGCACCTGCTGCGGCGGAGGACTACGGAGAGTCGTACACGGACGAGCCTGAGGACAACAGTAACATAGAGCTCGATCTGCCGACGGCGGAGGACTACGGAGAGCCTTATACGGACGGTCCCGAGGACAACCGTAACATAGAGCTTGACCTGCCGACGGCAGAAGACTACGGAGATTCCGGGGATTCCGAGCCGGCGCCCGAGCCTGTCAGCATAGAGGCCGAGAACGTCGGAGAATCAGAGCTCAGCGCTTACGCCGAGGAGGACGAGAATGAGCCGGAGCCTGAGACGGCTGCCAAACCTGCGGCTGTGACAGCACCGGAGCCCGTAACCGGGCCCGGACCTGTGATCGCCCCTCAGCCCGAGACTAAGCGTGAGCCTGTATCCACCCGTACGGTCTCGTTAAGACCCGCTGCTCCGCAGATCACGGTATCAAAGACCGCAGCGCCCGCTGAAAAGCGGCGTGAGGCCACTCAGACCTACATCAATACCAAGCTTGCCGCGAAAAAGAATTCCGATACGAAAAAAGCGCTCGGCATCGCGGCTGGTGCGCTGACGGTGGCAGGAGCCATATATGCCCTGCTTAAGCGCGATAAGAAATAAAATAAAAGAGAACTGCCTGTGAGGCGGTTCTCTTTTTCAGTTCTCATTGATCACAGTTCGGCTTCGACCTCTGCGGCTATTTTGGCAGAACCGGCCGCATCCTTGGAGTAGTAGTCCGCTCCGATCTTTTGGGCGAGGTCGGCGGTGAGCACGGCGCCTCCGACCATTATTTTGCATCCGGGGCAGCTTTCGTGCAGCAGGGAGATCGTTTCCTCCATATTGTGGACCGTGGTCGTCATCAGTGCTGAGAGTCCGACGAGCCTGATATTATGCTCTTTTACGGTTTTGATGATCATGTCGGGCTCTACATCCTTGCCCAGATCTATCACCTCGTAACCGTAGTTTTCCAGCAGCATTTTAACTATATTTTTGCCGATGTCGTGGATATCGCCCTTTACCGTGGCCAGCACGATCTGCATGTGCTTGGACGAGGTGTCGGAAGGAAGACCGGCTTTGATGATGTCAAAGCCGCGTTTTGCGGTTTCGGCAGCGCCCATCAGCTGTGGCAGGAATATCTTGCCCTGTTCGTACAGCTCGCCTACGCGGTCGAGAGCGGGGATGAATTCGTTATTGATGATATCGAGCGCCGTCATGGAGGTCAGGAGCTCTTTTGTTTTTTCGGCGATGGCCGCTTTATTGCCTGAAATGATTATATCGGCCACGGTTTTTGTCCCTCCGCCGGATGCGGATGAAGAGCTGCCTGCAGCGGCATCTCCTCCGAGCGCGCCGATGAGCCTCCCCGAAGCGCCCTGTGCGGAGCCTGCGGGAGCCGCCTGTGAGACGGTCGGATGGGCCTGCGCGTATGTTATGTAAGCAACCGAGCCTTCATCCTCCATGCTGAGGACTCTGTGCGCGTGCACGGTCTGCATATAGCGGTCCTTGGTAGGATCGATGATCGGAAGATTAAGCCCGCAGGTAAATGCCTCGGCGAGGAATACGGAATTCAGGACCTCGCGCTCGGGCAGGCCGAAGCTGATATTGCTGACTCCGAGGCAGGTGTGGAGCCCGAGCTTCGCACGGGCCAGGCCGACGGTCTTAAGAGTCTCGCGGGCCTCTTTCTGATTGGTGGATACCGTCATGACCAGACCGTCTATGATCAGGTTCTTCTTCGGGATGCCGTATTCGGCGGCGCGTTTCATGATCTTCTCCGCGATCACTATCCTGTCCTCGGCCTTTTCGGGGATACCGCCCTCATCGAGGGTCAGGCAGATCAGCGCCGCGCCGTATTTGGCGGCAATGGGCAGGACTGCCTTCATATTCTCCTCTTTGCCGTTTACGGAGTTAATGATAGGTTTGCCGCTGTAATGTCTGACCGCGGCTTCGAGCGCTGCCGTATCGGAAGTATCTATCTGCAGCGGCAGCGGACATGCGCCCTGCAGCTCCGTGATCAGACGGACCAGGACGCCGGATTCATCGATATCGGGAAGCCCGGCGTTAACATCGAGGATCTGCGCGCCGCATTCGTATTCGCGGATGCCCTCAGCCAGCAGCAGGTCGAAATCCTGCGCGCGCAGCGCGGCTGAGATCTTCTTTTTGCCGGTAGGATTGAGACGTTCACCGACAACCGCTGTTTTATTGTCATAGTCTATGAGCTCACGCGCCGAGCATACCATGGCATGTGAGGTTAGGGCCTCGGGAGCTGCAAGATGTTCTTCGGGCTCATCGCTCCAGAAATGAGGGCCCCTGAAGGCACCGCCGCTGAGCAGGTCTGCGAACGTATCCGAAAGAGTCTCGCCCGAAGCCGCGGTTACCGTGCGGACGATCTCACGGATAAAATCGGGGTTTGTACCGCAGCAGCCGCCGATGATCTGGACTTTGTCCATGCCTTCGTCCCTGCAGCGTGTGATGATCGCGTTCAGGTCCTTTGCGTAGTCCGCGGGAGTAAGGGTATATACGCATTTGCCGTCAATGGTCTCGGGCAGGCCTGCATTGGCCTGGACGATGACGGGTACATCCGAGTAGCGGCAGATCTCGGCAACGACATCGGAGAGGTCTGCGGGGCCGAGCGAGCAGTTAACGCCGACGGCGTCTACGCCGAGACCGCAAAGAGTCACGGTGGCGGCAGCGGCATGAGCGCCGAGGAACGTCCTGCAGTTGGTTTCGTAGGAAAGAGTCGCGATGACGGGCAGATCGGAATTCTCCTTTACGGCGAGCACTGCGGCCTTCATCTCGAGCAGATCGGTCATCGTTTCGATTATGAAAAGGTCGGCACCTGCCTCACATCCGGCTATGACCTGTT
>JAGCSS010000172.1 GCA_017964055.1 Lachnospiraceae bacterium | reverse complement strand
GTAGAGCACGAGCGACTGGCCGGGCGTGATCGCCCTCTGCGGCTCGTCAAAAATGAACCTGCAGGTGCCGTCATCCGCAGGATACAGCGTTCCGGGCTGCTCCTTATGGTGATAGCGTATCTTTGCGGAACATTTGAGTTCAGCAGGGATCTCCCCTCCGGGGATCCAGTTGAAATCTGTTGTCTTAACTTCTCTTGTAAACAGTGCTTCATCGGGTCCGAGCACCACTTTATTGTTCGGCACATCGATCGCGCATACGTACAGCGGTTCCGGAGCTGATATTCCGAGACCCCTGCGCTGTCCTATCGTATAGTGGATGATCCCCTTATGCCTGCCCAGGACTTTCCCGGACATATCGACAAAGTCACCCTCGGGTACCTTTACGCCCGTATATCGCTCTATCACCGCCGCGTAATCTCCGTCCGGGACAATACATATATCCTGGCTGTCAGGCTTTGATGCGTTCACAAAACCGTTTTCCGCCGCGATCCTGCGCGACTGGTCCTTGCTCAGGGCTCCGAGAGGAAATATCGTATGTGCGAGCAGCTCCTGCGTCAGCCTGAACAGCACGTAACTCTGGTCCTTCGAAGCATCGATCCCCTTTTTCAGAAGATATCTTTCACCGTTAAACTCTATCCTCGCGTAATGCCCGGTCACTATCTTGTCGCAGCCGAGCTCCAGCGCCCTCTGATACAGTCTCTCGAACTTCAGATAGCGGTTGCATTCTATGCACGGATTGGGAGTTATGCCTTTCAGATAACTGTCGACGAACCGGTCGATGACCTGCTGCCTGAACTCATCCTTGAAATTAAATACATAAAACGGCATCCCCAGACGGTACGCCACGCTCCTCGCGTCTTCCGCGTCATCTACCGAACAGCAGGTCCGCGATGCCTTTGGGCCGTCTATCACGCCTTCATCCGTGATATCATAGAGCTTCATCATGCATCCGATGCAGTCATATCCCATATCCAGGGTAAGCTTCGCAGCGACGGACGAATCCACGCCGCCGCTCATCGCTATTAAAGCTTTCCCTTTCATTTCCACAGCTTTCACCTGCTTTCCGACTCATTCACCGTCGGGACCTTATCAACACTCCAGCGCTTTTCCGGTGATCAGTTCATAGCCCTTGAGATAGATGTCGATCGTCTTCTGAGCGACATCCTCAGGCAGAGTCCAGTCATCATGAGGGTTTGCGAGCAGCCAGTCGCGCGCGAACTGCTTGTCGAACGAAGGCTGTCCGTGGCCGGGCTCGTACTTGTCAGCAGGCCAGAAACGGGACGAATCGGGTGTGAGCATCTCATCTCCCACTACGATATTGTCATTCTCGTCGAGACCGAACTCAAACTTGGTATCCGCTATGATAATGCCCTTGGTCAGGGCGTAGTCGGCGCATTTCTTATAAATGGCGATCGTGTAATCACGGATCTTCTCCGCGTATTCCTTTCCCTTGCCGGGATAATACTTCTCGAGGTGTTCTATGCACTGCTCGTAGGAAATATTGATATCATGGTCGCCGAGTTCTTCCTTCGTCGAAGGCGTAAAGATAGGCTCGGGCAGCTTATCCGACTCCTTAAGACCCGCAGGGAGCTTGATGCCGCAGACGGTCTGATCCTCCTTGTAGCTCTTCCATCCCGAACCGGAGATGTAGCCTCTTACGATGCACTCAACGGGCAGCATGCGCAGCTTTTTAACGAGCATGCACTTGCCCGCAAACTCGGGTGTCCTGAAAAACTCGGGCATATCCGCGGGGTCCGTCGAGATCATGTGGTTCGGCACGATATCCTCGGTCAGATCGAACCAGAACTTCGACATCTGTGTGAGCACGTTTCCCTTGCCCTTGATGACATTGTGCAGGATAACATCAAAACAGCTGATCCTGTCCGACGCAACCAGGATCATTTTGTCCCCGAGATCGTAGATCTCCCTTACCTTTCCCGACTTAACGGGTGCGTATTCTTTCATCTTCACATCGGCCGCAGATACGGCCTTCCTCCTTTTTCTCCCCGGACACGCGGGTTTTCTTTACTTTCCACTATAAGAATATAGCATATCCCCCGATATGCCCTCAAGCAAAATAAAATTTATTTGACAAATCACAATTTGGGCTGTACAATACAACCAGTAGCAATCGATATGACATATATCGATATCATAGTTACATACTGCGTATATTATTAGAAATAAAGCAAGACGAAAGGAGTATTCTATGGATCTCAAACTTAAAGACAAAGTAGTTCTGCTCACGGGCGGTACAGGCGGCATCGGAACCGCCATTGTTAAGGCTTACCTGGCAGAAGGCGCTAAGGTAGCATTCTCTTCCACCAGCCAGAAAAAGATCGACGACCTGATCCCCACACTCAATGCGGCTCCCGGACAGGTAGCAGGATTTGTTGCCGACATGAACAAAGAGGAAGACATCAAGAACCTCGTTGACAGCGCAAAGGCAAAGTTCGGCACACTCGATATCATCATTCCCAACGCAGGCTATGAGGGCAAGTCACATCCCGTTCAGGACATGACACTCGAGCTGTTCGAGCAGACCTATATGCTCAATGTATTCTCTGTCATGCTCCTTATGAAGTATGCTGCTCCCACTCTCATCGAAAAGCAGTCGGGCGCGGTAGTCGTTATCGCTTCGGCCGCAGCATATGAGCCCACAGCGGGCAACAGCGCTTATGTATCATCGAAGTACGCTGTAGCAGGTCTTACCAAGTGCGTAGCCATGGAGCTCGGTCCCGTAGGCGTACAGGTAAACTACATCTGCCCCGGCCCCGTAGATACACCCATGATGCTCCGTATCGAGAAGGATTTCTTCGGAGATTCGATGACTCACGAGCAGGCTATGGCTGCCATCGCAGGTCAGTACGCAATGGATAAGCGCTATGCAAAGCCCGAAGAGGTTGCCGATGCGGTACTCTTCCTTTCTTCGGAGGTTTCCGCGCACACCGCAGGTATGGGCATGCACATCGATTCCAAAGTATCACCTACCAGTTAATATACAAAACCCATTTCTTCTTAACAAAAGTGCCTGTCACCGCGATCGGTGGCAGGCACTTTGATTTTCTCAGTTATTTTTCCAGCCTTCGGGCAGATATTTGATCGTTGCGTCGATCATGTCGTCGACGAGCTTTGATACCTCCTCCTCTGAGGCGCGTCCGATAACCTGAGGATCGGTCATGAACGCTTCCTTTACCAGACTGCGGTCACAGGTCAGAGACGCCTTCAGTATCCTCTCATGATTGCGCACATGAGGAATAACAAGCGCATATACCTGCTCGGGCAGCTTACCCGCGGCTACGGGTCTTATCGCGTCGCGCTCGAATACGGCATTGGTCTCAACCACTGCACTCTCGGGCAGATTCGGGATCTGGAGCGAAGTATTCGGGATATTGACATTACTGATAACGCGTGTCAGTCCGCACAGCGCCTTGATCAGCAGTATGCCCTCTTCGCCCGTGGGCTTGAGATTGATCTCTTCCTCACCGGATGCCAGTCTTGCGGAGCGCTCGAGGCGATGCTTCAGGTCTTCTTTTCTCCACGATACCGGAGTCAGGTCAAAATCCCAGCCTCTGACGGTCTCGGGATCCTTCAGATACATATCGCCGGGCATGAACTCGGCCAGATGTCTGTCACCGGCTGCGGCGATCAGACCGTATCTGTTGAACAGATCGAACTTAACCCTGTGCTTGCAGGTGAAATGGCTGTTGGCCCAGTGCTCGCTGTTGTCCTCAACCCAGCCCTTATCGAAATTCTTGTCTATATAGTCCCTGTAAACCGGGAACAGGTCTATCCCCTTATACGAAGCGTAGTCAAACCATGTAAAGTGGTTGATGCCGAGCACATTGATATTGATCTCGTGGCGCTCCGGCTTCTCAGTCACATAGCCCTCTTTCTGCAGGATGCCCGCCAGCACTTCCTGTGTGCCGAATACCTCATGGCAGCATCCGAATGCCTTGATCTGAGGGAATACATGATAGAGTACCTTAACGCACAGCGACATGGGATTCGTATAGTTGATTATCCATGCCGAAGGGCAGTAACTCTTTATCGCCTCCGCGATCTCCACGAACATCGGCAGCGTGCGCAGCGCCCTGATCATGCCTCCGGGTCCCGCCGTATCGCCTACGGACTGGTAGATGCCGAGCCTTTCGGGCATATGCACATCCGATTCCATCTCATCGAAGGTTCCGGGAAGGATCGAGATCACTACAAAATCCGCTCCGGTCAGAGCTTCCTTGAGAGACCCGCTCACAACATAGTTCCACTTGCCCACCGCATCGTCTCTTTTGGAAATGCGGTTTCCGATAACGGCGTTGTTCTCGGCCGCCGCCCTGTCGATATCGTAGAGGCGGATGCTGCCCGACAGCTGAGGCTCCAGCGCCAGATCCGTCATAAAGGTCCATGCCCATCCTCTCGAACCGCCTCCGATGTAGGCGATGTTCAGATCTTCGATCTTTCCGTTGCGGTAATTCATTTTTTGTCTTTCTCCGTTCTGTTATTTGTTTACATTATATCCCAACCGCAGTATAATTTTCTTATACTTTATTTGGTTATTCTATTCATTTTCAATCAAAATTTACTTTTTGAGGTATCATATGCGCCAGACAGTTTTTGAAGAGACCACCGACGGCATCACGATCGACCGCGTTATCCGCGACTATGAGTATACCATGCCCACGAAACATTTTCACGATGAATATGAAATATATTATCTGCTCGAAGGCAAGCGCCTGTACTTTATCGGGCAGAATACCTACCTTATCGGCAAGGGCACCATGGTCTTCATCAACAAAAATGTCATACACAAGACCGGTCTCGCTTCGGGTCCCTATCACGACCGCATCCTCATAGAGTTCGCGGGCGAGCCCTTCGGCAGCTTCTATTCGTTCTTCGGGGATCTGAGCCTTGAAGCCTTTTTTGAAAAGCATCAGGGCATCATGGAGTTCGACGAGCGCGAGCGCAACCATGTGGAGAACCTGCTGCTCGGCATCCAGTCCGAGATCCATCACAAAAAGCCGGGCTACAGGCTGGCCGTGATGAACAGACTGGCCTCTCTGCTGATATTCGCGCACCGTCACGCCGAGGACGGGCAGAGCACCCACTCGTCGCTGCCGAAGAATCCGAAGCATCAGAAGGTCGACGATGTGGCCAAATATATCGCCCTGAACTGCACGAACCCGTTATCGCTCGAGAGCGTGGCGGATACCTTCTTCGTCAACAAATGCTATCTCAGCCGTATCTTTAAGGAGATCACCGGCTTTACGATCAACGAATACATCAATGTGCACCGCATACAGAAGGCGCAGGAGCTGCTCTCCTCCACCGACATGTCCGTAACAGATATCGCGTCGGAATGCGGCTATGAGAGCCTGACCTATTTTGAGAAGGTCTTCAAGACCTACAGGGAGATCACTCCGCTGAAATACCGCAGCGAGTACAAACACCGTATGAAGCGCCGCACCTCACTCGTCAAAACGGATACTCCATGATCCCTTCGGTCTCTATGTACCAGCCGGGGGCATTGCGCACAGCGGTCATCGCGAGCAGCAGCGCGCCGTTTCCGGGCAGATACAGCGGCAGATCGCGTCTGTCCGCCTGATAGTTGTTGCCGCTGGCCGCATACGAGTTCTTCCCCGTATCGCGCAGCAGCATGTCAAAGGCTTTTCCGTACATACCGAGCCTAGCGTAAACCATCGCCAGCACCGCAAAGTCCCAGCCCCAGAGCGAGCCGAAGTCCCATTTCTCTTCTATCCCGGCAAGCGTCGCGCGCAGGACATCCCTGTCGGTATCGGTATCAAACAGGGCTTCGGCAAATACCATTGACGGGTGATCCATATTCAGATTGGTAAATGTGTCCCCGCATCCTCTGTACGCAGGGAACAGACCGTCCTTTATCTCGGGCGCCGCCATCTTTTCCGACACTTCGAGCCACTTCTCCTTCGCCGCGGATATCGGCGAGAGCATATCATATGCGAGCTTAAGCCCGAATCTCCAATATCCCAGTTCAAAGGGCGCGTCGTTTATGACCTTCGGATCACCTTTTTCCTGTACGGAATACATCGGCGCGGGCAGATGGAAATACCCGTCCGCTTCGTCGTACAGCGCGTAATCCGCCATGAAATCCGCGGTTTTTTCTATAACCTCTTTGTATCTTTCAAGGAATGTGCGCTCGTCCTCGACAGCCACCTCGCATCTCTTTTCCGAGTAACGCGCCAGTCTCAACAGTCCGAGCATATAGATGATGTGCGGCTGCTGCCAGATAAGCAGAGGTGCGATCGCCGAAGGCGAGTTTGCCGCATCGGGTCCGGTCATCTTGGGCCATCTGGCTCCGTCAAACCCGTTCGAGCGCGCCAGTTCAACCGCCTTTCCAAGATTTTGCACATAAAAATCCAGTGACTTCTCGAGCAGGTCTCCCCTGCCGTACAGCGCTAGCCATGCGGTATGTATCGGGTGCATCTCGAGATGGAATTTGCCGTAC
>JAGCSS010000171.1 GCA_017964055.1 Lachnospiraceae bacterium | reverse complement strand
GTAATCCCATCCTTATCTTTTTCCCTTTGAAGTCATACCTGGCAAATCCGTATCCCACCAGCATGCAGATCACTATATTGCACAGTGTGGGGAGACCGGCGATGGCTATTCCCTTGAGGAAGCTCCTCCTGCTGCTTTCCTCGGGCATCTTCTCCTTCAGGCCTTCCGCATCATCATTCTCAATGAGAGTCCTTATCTCGGTCAGCTCGTCGATAAACCGGTTCATCTCGCGCAGCAGCGGCTCCTTGTTCATAAAGAAAAGCTCGCTCCACATTTTTTCATTTATATGCGCGATCCTTGTCAGATCGCGGAACGAATCGCCGGTATAGTCGCTAAGATGCTCGTTGTCATTGCAGGTCATCAGCGCGACCGCGATGCAGTGCGTCAGCTGCGAAACAAACGCGATCATCTCGTCATGCTCTTCGGGCGTAAGGACCGCCACGCGGTTAAACCCGAGTATCCTGCCCAGATTCTCGCACCACTCGATGCTCTCGGGTGTATTCTTATCCGTCGGGACCACGATAAAGTTCGCGTCGCGGAATATCCTGTCATCGCTGTATGCAACTCCGGAGAGCTCGCGTCCCGCCATCGGATGCGCCGCGATAAACTCGGCGTCGGGCCGCAGCAGTGCCTGTATGTCGTACACTACCGCACTCTTTATGCCGGTAACGTCGGTGATCCTGATCCCGCTCTTAAAATACTTCTGATTGTCGCGGATCCAGTCGGTGATTATCTTCGGGTACAGCGCCATGATGATGCAGTCCGCCTCACCGATGAGCTTCGGGTCCGCGTCCGTCGCGCCTTCGTCGATAATGCCGTTTTCCTTTGCATAACGTATCGCCTCCGCATCGGTGTCGATAGCAAGCACGGTGTATCCGAAGCGCGTGAGCGCCTTCGCGTAGCTGCCTCCGATCAGTCCGAGTCCGACGATCAGTATCTTTTTCTTAATTATCCATTCCATTTTTATGTCTCCCGTTAAGGATATTTATTCCGCTTCTCAGCCCCGGGTGATATCGATCCCGAGCGATCCGATATCCTCAAAAAATCCCGGATAGCTCTTTGAAACGGCCTCCGCGCCCTCCAGCTCGCCGCCGGTAAGGCTCAGCAGCAGTGCCATCGACATGACTATCCTGTGATCGTTGTGCCCGCAGACTGCCTCCACTGGCTTTTTCAGCCCGCAGTCCTTTATAACGATCCGGTCCTCGCCCTGTTCGGTCTCAATGCCGAACTTTGCGAGCTCCTCGCACATCACGCGTCCGCGGTCGCTCTCCTTTATCTTAAGCCGCCTCGTGCCCGTAAATGTGCCTCCCCTGTTGGCCGCCGCAACCGCAAAGAGCACCGGTCCGAGATCGGGGCAGTCCGAGATATCAAGCTCCGCAGCTCCGTCTTTTAATGCCTCGAAATATTCTTTGTATACGCGGTCTCCCTGCAGGGAAGCGCTGTCGAGTCCTTCGACTCTCACGTCGCCGCCGATATAGTTGAACGCATCCAGAAACGCCGCGTTCGAATAGTCGCCCTCGACGGATATTCCGACGGGTCTGTATTTCTGTCCTCCCGGGATCAGGTACTCTGTCCCGCTCTTTTCGATCACTTCCACGCCCGCCTTTGCGAGCGCGCTGATCGTAAGCAATATGTAGGACCTGCTCTCAACCGGAGGAATAAGCTTTATCGTGCTGTCACCGTTCAGCAGCGGCAGCGCGAACATGAGTCCTGTCACGAACTGGCTGCTGACATTGCCGGGCATCTCGTATGTCTGCGGCTTCAGCCTGCCTTCGACAAATATATGGTCCGCCGCCTTTTTAAACTCTATGCCGCAATGAGCGCAGATGTCCTCATATATCCCGAAAGGCCGCGAACGCAGCGTCTCACTGCCGAAAAACCTCGAAGGCCTGCCGGTGAGCATCGCGAGCGCCATGAAAAAACGCATCGTGCTCCCGCTCTCGCGGCACGGGAAATCGACCGCGCTGGCGCCGGATTCAGTCAAATCTGTCTTGAGGGCAAGGTTTTTACCTGCTCCCGAGATCTCAACCGTATCGCCGTTAACCTCAGCCTTTGCGCCGAGCGCCCTGATGCAGTCGAGCGTTGCCGCGATATCCTGCGACAGGTCGACATTCCGGATCGTGCTTTTCCCCTCTGCCAGCGCCGCGCAGATTATATGTCTGTGTGCCATGCTTTTCGACGGCGGCGCGGTAACCGTTCCGCGTGCCGTTGATCTGCTGATATATAAATTCATCTTATCTCCGCCATTAATAATACTTATGTATCGTTTTGTTTTCCATACTTTTCAAACAAATAGTCGATCGCCTCGATATAACCCTGCAGTCCGTGACCGGTGACAGTTTTCTCGCATGCGGCGCGGATGAAGCTTACCTGCCTGAAATCCTCGCGGCTCGCCACATCCGAGATATGAACCTCGATCATCGGGATGCCGACCGCCTTGGCCGCGTCCAGGATCGCGATGCTCGTATGCGTATATGCGCCCGGATTGATCACGATGCCGTCGATGCAGCCGTATGACTGCTGAATATAATCGACGAGGTCGCCCTCGTGGTTGCTCTGCTGCAGCTCAACCTCTATACCGAGCTTTTCACAGTGCTCATTTATCATCGCGCACAGAGCTCCATAGCTCTCACTGCCGTAAATACCCGGCTCCCTGATGCCGAGCATGTTCAGGTTCGGTCCGTTGATAACCTTTATTCTCATAGCTCCTCCGTTCCGCATTCTTTCTCCCGTATAATCTCTGTCCTGTAAATCCGGTACCGATTTGCCGGATTACCCGGCTCTTTGCCGCCTCCCGGGTTATGCTCTCTCCAGGAAATACCGCGTGATCTCCTCGGCCCTTTCCTCATCAATCCGCTGTCCCGAGAAATACTCCGCGGCCGCAACTGCCTGACGCACCAGCATCCTGAGTCCTCCGACCGCAGGTATGCCTCTTTCCCTGGCCTGCCGCATGAGCAGAGTCTCGCGCGGATTCGCGATGACATCGATCACGCCCTTAAGGCTGTCAAATCGGGAAATATCCGCAGGCGCTGCATCTGTTTTCGGATACATTCCGACAGGCGTCGCATTAACGATATAATCCGCCTCCTTAAACCCGGCGTAGGCCTCATCATAAGTTATCGCGCCGTCTTTTCCGCTGCGGCTGACGTTTTTGATCACCGCCGCGCCCAGAGCGGTGCAAACCGCGCGCGCTGTCTTTGAGGTGCCTCCCGTGCCGAATATCAGGATCGTACTACCGCTGTAGTCGTGCCCCTCGTTCAGCATGAGGTTCCGAAGTCCCGTGAAATCCGTATTGTACCCGTACAGCACTCCGTCCCGGTTCACGACCGTATTGACCGCGCCGATAGCGGCAGCCCTTTCGTCCACGTGATCGAGATAGGGTATCACTCTTTCCTTGTAGGGGATCGTCACATTGATCCCGCAAAAATCCTTTGCCCGCATGAACGCGTCGAGCCCGTCCTGCGGTATCTCACAAATCTCATACGGATACAGTCCGATCCTGCCGTGTATCTCGGCGGAAATGCTGTGTCCGAGCTTCTCACCTATCAATCCGTACTGCATATCCTTCTGTCCCCAAACCGTTATGTTCTCTGCTGCGATCAGCCGGCTCAGTCGGCCGACCTACCGCAAAACCAGTCTGTACCGTATCTCCCGCTCAGCACATCGTACAGCACGAGCGCGGTCATACTGTCGACCACGACTCTCGCGCGGTGAATGATCGAAGGGTCGTGCCTTCCCTTTATCTGCAGGTCCGCGTTTTCCAGCGTTTTCAGGTCTATGCTCTTCTGCTCCGAATAGATCGAAGGTGTGGGCTTTACCGCGCATCTGAACATCACGGGCATTCCGTTCGTGATGCCGCCGTTTATTCCGCCGTTGTTGTTTGTAAGCGTTATGATCCTGCCGTCTTCATTGCGCAGGGGATCGTTGAACTCGCTGCCGAAACCGTCCGCCAGATCAAAGCCCGCGCCGAACTGCACGCCCTTGATCGCGGGGATGCTGTACAACGCATGCGAGAGCACGCCTTCAAGCGTGTCAAACCAGGGCTCACCGACTCCTGCAGGGAGTCCGGTCACCGCAGTCTCCAGAACGCCGCCCACGCTGTCGCCGGCTTCAGCCGCTTCTTCGGCTGCCTTCTTCATCTGCTCCGCGGCCTCGCTATCGAGTACCGCAAATGCGGACGAATTGAGCGTATCGATATCCGCGGCGATATCCCCGAAAGCCCTGTCCTCTATCCTGTGCAGGCTCGCGATATGCGTGCCGAGCTTTATGCCTTTTGCCCTAAGCGCGGGGATAACGACCGCTCCCGCCGCGACCAGCGCCGCGGTGATCCTGCCGCTGAAATGTCCGCCCCCGCGGAAATCCTCGTATCCGTGGTATTTGCACTGCGCGGTGTAGTCGGCGTGTCCGGGTCTCGCGATCCTCGGCGCGTTCTCGTAGTCCGTGCTGTGCTGCGCCGTATTCGGGATCAGTATGCACAGGGGCGTACCCGTAGTTTTCCCGTTAAATACTCCGCTCGCGATTATAAATTCATCCGCCTCGACACGCGCCGTGGAAATCTTACCCGCCGGTCTCCGAAGCGTCAGCTGCGACGCGCTGAAGCCCTCATCCACAGCGATTCCCGGCGCCAATCAGTCGAGAACCGCTCCGATGTAAGGACCGTGGCTCTCGCCGAACAGAGTTATCTGCATGTTTTGTCCAAAGCTGTTTTTCATCGTATTCTCCCGTTTCTTCGATCCTGTCCGCAGGCTCTTATCTTAAGCTTCCGACTTTATACGCTTTTATTTGCGCAGGATCAGCTCCAGCCGCTCCCTTGCCTCTTCGGGCGACATGTCCCTGATCTCAAAGCTGCCGACTTCGGGCACATATATCGAAGATATCACTCTGCCGTTGCCCTTTTTATCATGCGATACGGCTGCCGCCGCATGCTCAAGGTCAAAATCCGCCGATTCGGGAAGCCCGAATTTGCGAAGCACCGCGCCGAGTCTATCTCTCACTTCGGGCGCGCACATCGCCGTCATGCCCGCCGCAACGCATTCGCCGTGAAGCAGCCGTCCTCCGCACGAAACCTCGATCCCGTGCCCCAATGTATGTCCGAAATTAAGGACCTTGCGGAGCCCCGCCTCTTTTTCATCCTCTTCGACAACGCGTCTCTTGATGTCTATGGCCCTTACGATATACGGCATCATGTCATCCGACGCGTCCATCGCTTCAATGTCCTCAAACAGTTTTGCGTCAAAGGTGAGCGCCATCTTGATCGCCTCCGCAAAGCCATTAACCTGCTGCCTGCGGTCAAGTGATGAGAGCACCTCTGGGTCGATGATGACCTTCGAGGGCTGGTAAAAACTTCCGACGATATTTTTAACTCCTCCGAAATTCACCCCTGTCTTGCCGCCTATCGAGGAATCCACCTGTGAGAGCACGGTCGTTGGGATATTGTAAAACTGTATCCCGCGCATATAGCAGGACGCCGCGAAGGCCGCTACATCGCCGACTACTCCGCCTCCGACCGCAGCAACGCAGTCCTTGCGGGAAAAACTGTTGTCCAGCATAACCTGCTGCAGTCTGGCAAACGCGTCGAGCGTCTTGCCTTCCTCTCCTCCGTCGATCACTGCTATGACTGCCTGCTTTGCCTGTGCGGCAACCGTTTCGGCATATTCTCGCGGGACGCCTTTATCGGTCACGACCAGCACGCGGCGGTTAAAGTCGCATTCTTCGCCGATTTTTTTAAGTATCCCGCGTTCGATCCGGATGTCGTATTCATGTCCCGGTATATTAACTCTGATCGTCTCCACTAACTTACCGCCTTTCACCGGCCCGAACGTCGCTCACACGCGCATTCCGGGCTTATATGTTCCCAAAATCTTGAAAAACTCGCAGTTCTTTTTCAGATCGGCCAGCATCTTTTCCCCGTTTTCGGAGCTTAATCTTCCCTCTACCTCGGTGTAGAAATAGTACTGCCAGTTGCGGTCCTTTAACGGCCGGCTCCTGATAACGCGCATGCTGTAGCCGTATCTGCCGAGGATCGAAAGTGTCTCGGCGAGCGTTCCGGCCTCGTTCCTGATCGTGAACATCAGGATGAACGTACTGTATTCGTCGTCATTTTTCATCGAATCGGCGCTCTTTGAGAAAACCGCGAAACGCGTGGTATTCTGCGCGCTCTCGTTGATGTCGTGGTCAATGATGCTGAGCCCGTACAGCTCGGCGTTCTCGCTCGATGCGATCGAACCGACCGTAATGTCTCCCCTGTCGGCAACCTGCTTTGCGGCTCTGGCCGTATTCTCGGCCGAAATGACCTCATATCCGTGCTTTCGGATGAATCCCGCGCACTGGTCGAGCGCCTGAGGATGGCTGATGACTGTCTTTATCGAATCCACCGTAGCTCCGGGAACTCCCAGCAGGCACTGTGAAACGGGCAGCTCGTACACTCCGTTGATAAACAGGTCTCCGTCAAACATCAGGTCCGCAACCTGTCCGACCTCACCGGCGAAGCTGTTCTCGATCGGCAGCACGGCCAGATCGCACTCGCCCGCGCTCACGGCGTGATACGCATCGGCAAAGCACTTGTGCGGAACGCGCATGGCCTCCGGGAATATCCTGCTCACGCAGATACTCGCAAAAGACCCTTCGATACCGCTGTACGCAACGCGCAGTCCCTCGGAAAGGCGATGCTGGTATTTTTTGGAAATGTCCAGCATGCCGGTCAGAAACTCACGGTAATACGGTTCATACTCGCGGTTGACGAGCTTCTCCGTGTTGCGCTCGATCAGGACTTTTTCCCTGCCCTTATCTAGGATCGGGAGCCCCTTCTCGCGCTTGTAGGCCGCTATCTCGGCCGCGCACTCCATTCTCTGCTCGAAGAGCGCCGCCATCTCGCCGTCTATTTTTTCGATCCTGTCTCTTAAGAGGTCGATCTTATTTTCTCTGTCTGACATAGTTGTCCTTTCCTGTTGATGCCCTCGCGCATCTCGCGGACGTTGTCCGCTCGATGTACGTTCACTCAACCCTCCGCTCGCGCTTCCGTCCCAACTAAATGTATGCATACAAGCCTTCGGCTTGCAGCATACATTTAAGTGTGTACTCTGCTTCGCATGCGGAGGGTATTCGCTTATCACGCAAAAAATCAGCGGGTCCGATATCATGGGCGCACGAAATCAAGCACACACGTGCTTAACCCCTCCCCATTTTCGCAATATCGAACTCGCTGTTATCATTATTTTTTGAAGCTGTCCTTTAAGGATACGCTTCTGTTGAATACCAGATGATCCGCACTGCTGTCGCGGTTATCCATGCAGAAGAAACCTATGCGCATGAACTGGAACGTCGGCGCATTGATGCCTGTGCGGTTTTCGGCCTTATCGAACTCCTTTGCGATGTCGACCATGGCCTTCTCGACCTTGCAGCCCGTAAGAACCGTAAGGCTCTCGGGATTGAGTGCTTCAAGGAAATTCTTGTCAGGACCGTCGGGCTCGGGATCACTGAAAAGATTGTCGTAGAGACGAACCTCCGCATCCACGCATGAAGCCTCGTCAACCCAGTGGATCGTAGCACCCTTGACCTTGCGTCCGTCCGCGGGATCTCCGCCGCGCGATTCGGGATCGTACTCGCAGAATACCTCGACTACTTTGCCGTTCTCATCCTTGCGGCAGCCCGTGCAGGTAACGAGATAAGCGCCCTTTAAGCGGACCTCGTTGCCGGGGAACATCCTCTTGTACTTCGGGATGGGCTCCTCCATGAAGTCATCCTCCTCCATCCACAGATGGCGCGAGAATGTGATCTTATGTGTGCCGGATCCTTCAACCGCGGGATTGTTCTCGACTTCGAATTCCTCGGTCTGACCTTCGGGATAATTCGTGACCGTAAGCTTAACGGGATGAATGACCGCCATCGTACGCTCGGCGGTAAGGTTAAGATCGTCCCTTAAGCATCTCTCGAGCACCGCGAACTCGATAACGTTCGGGCTCTTGCTGACGCCGATAGTCTCGCAGAAATTCCTGATAGACTTAGCGGTATAGCCTCTGCGGCGCAGGCCGCAAAGCGTAGGCATTCTCGGATCGTCCCAGCCTGAAACGTATTTCTCCTCGACCAGCTGGCGCAGCTTTCTCTTGCTCATTACGGTGTGGTCGATGCCGAGACGCGCGAAATCGATCTGTCTGGGCTTGTGGAAGGGTATCGAAACATTATTCACTACCCAGTCGTAGAGCGGTCTGTGATCCTCGTACTCCAGTGAGCAGAGCGAGTGAGTGATGCCCTCGAGCGCGTCCTGGATGGGATGAGCGAAATCGTACATCGGGAAAATGCACCACTTGGTTCCCTGACGGTGATGATTGATATATTTGATCCTGTAGATAACGGGATCGCGCATGTTGAAATTGCCGCTCGCGAGGTCGATCTTTGCGCGGAGCGTCATCTTGCCTTCCTCTACTTCGCCGTTCTTCATTTTCTCGAACAGCGCGAGGTTCTCCTCGATGGGCCTGTCGCGGTAAGGCGACTTTGCGGGTGTCGAGGTGTCTCCCCTGTATTCCTTGAACTGCTCGGGTGTCAGCTCGCATACATATGCCAGACCCTTCTTGATCAGCTCGATCGCGAACTCATAGTCCTTGTCAAAATAGTCCGAACCGTAGAAGAAGCGGTCTCCCCAGTCAAAGCCGAGCCAGTGGATATCCTGCTGGATATTGACAACGTACTCGGTATCCTCCTTCGCGGGGTTCGTGTCATCCATACGGAGATTGCAGATGCCGCGGATCTTCTGGGCCATTCGGAAATCTATGCCCAGCGCATTGCAGTGAACGATATGCAGAGATCCGTTAGTCTCCGG
>JAGCSS010000170.1 GCA_017964055.1 Lachnospiraceae bacterium | reverse complement strand
CTCGAGATCAACGGTTACGGTTTTGTAGACGGCCGTAATTATCCCTCCGACCGTTTCTTTAAAATGGCGGCGGAGTACCACCCCCGCTTCGTCATCGGCCTCGACGCCCACAACCCCAACCTCATCCGCCAGCCCGAGCACATCGAAGGCCTCACCGATTTCCTCGCCCGCAACGGCATTGACTGCGGCGATAATATCATGACCTTACGAAGCGTCCGATAAAACATCGAAAACGAGCCTCCTGTGGAGGCTCTTTTTCGATACGGAAGGTCTTTTATCCCTTGACCGCACCTGCGGTCATACCGGATATGAAGAATCTGTTAAAACCGATATATATCAGTATCATGGGGATCAGTGAGATCGCTGTTCCGGCCAGCATCAGATTCCAGCTCGATGCCGCCTCTCCCGATGATTTAAGGTGCATGATGCCGACTACCAGCGGCATTCTCGAGGTATCCGTCATAGTGAATACCATCGGCAGCATATAGTCGTTCCACGCGCTCCTGAAGGCGAGGATCGCGACCGTCGCGATCAGAGGCTTGCACAGCGGGAATATGATCCTGCGGTAGATCCCGAAGAAGGAGCAGCCGTCTATCTTGGCCGCTTCATCGATCTCCTGAGGTATCGATGTGATGAAGCCTCGCGCGATAAACAGGTTGGTGACATTCATTCCGAATACACGGATGATGATAACGCCCCACAGCGATTTGTTCAGATGTACCGTCTTCATGATCATCAGCAGCGGATACAGCGTCAGCGATCCGAGCGATACAAACATCGATGAGATCATGAAATAAAAGATCAGCTCTTTCCCCTTAAATTTGCCGCGCGAGAACGCGTATCCGCACATGGTGCTCGAAAGGATCGAGCCGAGCACGCAGAACAGCGACAGAAAAACGCTGTTCTTGGTATATGTTGAGAAATCCGCCGCTTCCCACGCTTTTGCGTAGTTCTCCAGCACAAAATGCTTCGGTATCAGAGTATTGCCGGTCGTAAGTATGTCCAGATTGCTCTTGAACGAGGACATGAACGTAAAGAATACCGGAAAGAAACTGATCATGAAAAACAGCGCCAGACTCAGGTAAACGAGCGAATTAAAGAAATGTCTTTTTGCCTTTCCCATACGTTCGCCCTCCTACGCTTCCACATCTTTAAGCCGCTTCGTGGCTTTCAGGTAGATCACCGTTACTATCCCCAGGAATATGGCCGTGATCAGCGCCATGGACGAGGCGTATCCGACCTCTATGTTCCTTCCCGATTTTCCGAAGAACGATTTGTAGATGTAAGTCATTACAACTTCCGTCGTGCCTCCGGGCTGTCCGTTCGTGCACGCGAGCACCAGATCGCAGATCTTCAGGCTGCCTACAATGGCCATTAACAGGATCGACTGGAATATGGGCGCTATCATGGGGAGTGTGATCTTGAAAAAGCGCTTGATCCCAGTCGCCCCGTCAATGCTTGCACAATCATAGAGCTCCTCGGGAATGCTCTGAAGTGCCATAAGGAAGAAAATCATATTAATGCCGTAGTTCTGCCATACCGAGGCGATACCCAGTATCAGCATTGCTTTGGGCTTTGTCTTGAACCAGTTTATGGGCTTTTCGATCAGGCCGATATTCTGCAGTATCCCGTTGATCATGCCGTTATACGATGCAAACATCAGTGAGAATACCAGTCCGATGATAACCGCGGAAATGACCGCGGGCATAAAAAGCGTGACCCGAAAGAATGAAAGGCCCTTAAGCTTTTTGTTCAGCAATACGGCGAGCAGCAGCGCCAGCGGGATCTCGACCGCCAGCTTGCCGGCGGACAGTATAACGGTATTGACGAGTGACTGCCAGAAATCCTTGTCGCGCTGAAATACGCGCACAAAATTGGCCAGCCCCGTGAAATTGCTGTCACCGAAACCGCTGTAATCGGTAAACGCATATCTGAGGATATAGACTATCGGAACATAGCTGAAAAGGATAAAACCGATAAGAAACGGCAGGATCATCAGGAACGCCTGCACATTGTCGCTTTTTATCCGTTTGACCTTACGCCCTTTTTTCTGCATGTTTAACTCCCCTTTACATGCAACCGAGTAGGAGGCAGCATCCCCCTACTCGACCGCATTATCAAGAAACCATATCTGAGAAGAATTATTCCCTGTTAACATTGTAGCTCGAAGGAGCCACATAAGACTTAAGCACCTCGGGATCGAGGGCTGCCAGACCGCTGTTGAGTCTGTCGTCGAGATCCTTTAATACTGTAGCGGCATCCTCGGAGAATCCGCCCGAGAAGAGCTTTGCAAGAGTCTCTCTCGCGGAAAGTCCTTCGTATTTGATAACGCCCTTGGGATCGGGCATTCTGATGATCATCTGGTCATCCTTAAAGGTCGAGAATTCCTTCCAGCCCTTTACGGAAGATTCCTTTGCCATGCCTACTACTTCGCTCCTGTAAGGAACATACATACCTGCTTCGTACATGGGAGCCAGGTTCTCATCAGCGTAGAAGAACTCAAGAACCTTGGCGATCTTGGAGGTATCCTTTGCCTCGAGCGCCTTCTTCGCAACACCCAGGATGTTGACGGATCTGGTCATTTCCTTGTACTCGTAGCCGCTCTCCTTGATCGCGGGAGGATCGCATACAACCCAGTTGCATACAGCCGGGAACTGGTCGGTGTAAACGGCAACGTCGAAGGAAGCTGCCATTACGATGCCTACCCTGCCTGCCGCGAACTGTGCTCTTGCGGTATCCGCATCCATATTCTCGTAGCCGGGGAATACGCTGCCGTCGTCGATCATGCCGAGAATGTTGTTTACGATCGGCAGACCGTCCGAATATCTGTATTTGCCTGTAACGGTATCAAATCCGAAATGTCCGAGCGATGCGGCGGAAACGCTGTAAATATAATGATCGAGTGTCCAGCCGCTCTGGAGGGCCAGAAAATATCCGTATGCTTCGCCGTTGCTCGCGTCCGTGATGAGCTTGGCGTCCTTTCTTACCTCGTCCCATGTCTTGGGAGGCTCAGCGATGCCGGCCTTGTCGAAAAGATCCTTATTGATGATCATCTTGTAGGACTCGATGCTGAAAGGAAGTGTGTAAACCTTGTCATTAAAAATCTGATCGCCGATGAGCAGGTCTGCTTTGTCATACTTGGAAAGCAGAGCCTCGCTGCCCTCGAGCTCCGAGATCGGTACCGCATAACCCGCTGCAACATACTGCGCGAATGTGTTGGACGAAGGGCTGAACAGATCGGGACCGTCGTTCGCCATCAGAGCTACGTTGATGGTGTCGGCATAGTCGGAACCGTAGATCGTATATTCGATCTTGATGCCCTCTTCCTTACCGATCGTATTGTTGAATTCCTCAACCTGAGCGTCTCTGATAGACTGTGAATGTGCGCTGTCGCTCCATACAGTGACTACCTGGACCTCATTGCTTGCCTTGCTGTCGGTCTTGCCCGAATCGGAGCTGTTCGAGCCCGTATTCGTGCTTCCCGACTGAGCCTGATTGTCTGTCTTGCCGGCCGAGCCGTTATCGCCGTTTTCCTTCTTGCCGCATGCGGCGAGGCAAACGACTGTCATGGCCAGAACAAGGATCAGTGCCAAAAGTCTCTTTTTCATAACTACCTCCTCATAGAAACCTTGCGGAAACCCCTTCCGCTTATCCTTTGTATCTCCATTTTAGTGTAACGGGCCCGCACGCGGTAGTCAGAAAAAACATCCACCCTTTGTCCCTCGGGGCGGGTCGGGAAACGCAGAAGGATGAAATTTTTTACACCTTTACGTCAATTTACTTAAGGTGTATTTAGGTATATAATCAAGTGAGAAACTTATTCGATTAAACGGAGGTGACCATATGGCTATCAGCGTTCTGCTGCTTATGATCTGCGCCATAGT
>JAGCSS010000023.1 GCA_017964055.1 Lachnospiraceae bacterium | reverse complement strand
CTTCGATAGCCGATATCTTTGTGGCCTTGACCGCGGGGATGAAACCGGATACGATTCCGACCATCATCGCGAACGCCGCTCCGAAGAGAGGCAGCCACAGCGGTATTACGGAAACGGCCGAAGCGGTTCCGCCGTATCCTCCGTTCATGATGGAGCCGAGTATGTCGGCGCCGTATTTGTTCAGTGCCCATGATCCTATGTAGCTGAGGCCTATACCTATCAGTCCGCCGATCAGTCCGATCATGCCCGCCTCAAAGAGGAAGAGCTTGCGGATGTCGGCAACTCTGCAGCCGAGCACCTTCATGATACCGATCTCTCTGGTTCTCTCGTAGATCGACATTATCATCGTATTTGCGATATTGATCGCGGATACGAGCATTGCGACAGCACCGATGGCACCGAGGATCATCTCGAGCATCTTGGCCGTCTCCTGCATGGGCGCGATGTACTCCATGTCGGAGTAGGACTTAAAGCCCAATTTTTCGAGCTCATCCTGCACCGCCGTAACATTGTTCATGTTATCGACATTGATGCGGATCTGATCGAATTTATCGAGCGAATCCAGCGCTCTCTTGCGGTCTTCGCCTTTCAGGGTTCTGGAGTACTTGGTAAACAGATCCTTGTACATGTCAAAATCCATGAAAATGGACCAGTTTGCCTCGGAATAGCCGCTCTCGGGAGCTGCGATCCTGCGGCGGTTTACTACCTTGTATTCAAATTCTTTCTTGCCCTTGGGCTGGTACTGAGTGAATTTCAGCGACAGCTTATCCTTATCCAGATCGATCTGTTTGTTCATCGGCCTATTGCCGCTCCAGTAGTAAAAATCGTTGACCGACTGGGATCCGAAGTAAAGGGCATCCTTTGCATCCTCTTTGGTGGGATACGTACCGTCTTCAAGAGCCGGGAAACCGAAATCCTCGTAGCAGCTCATGTCCATTACAATAAGATTTGCCCAGGATTCGTACTTTCCGCTGTAAAACTGCGCGGATGCGTTCAAAAACGGAGTAACGCACTTTACATGCTCTATATTCTTGAGCTGCTCAATCACTTCCGAGTTCAGCGTCTGTTTGGTAACGCTCACATCGTCGTTTTCGTTCCACTCGTAGTTATTGGCCTGAACAGTGATGATCGTCATGCTGCCGTTTTCGAGAACGGAAGACTCGAAGCTCTTGTTCATACCGATACCTACCGAGATCATAACGACGATGGAGACCGTACCGATAACCACGCCTACGATCGTAAGGATCGTTCTTGCTTTACGACGGAAGAGGTTTCGCAGACCCATTTTTATAAGGTCAATAATCCTCATCGTCGATATCCTTTACTTTATTCTTCTTTTTCTTTGCTATAACAATACCTCCGGCAACTGCGCCCGCGGCAACCACACCGCAAACGGTGAAGAACAGCCACTTGGGCATGCCGAGTATCTTCTTCGCTCCACCCTCGCCGTCGGGATCAAGGCCGGGGTCTATTCCGGGATCAAAGCCGGGGTCGAATCCGGGATCATAGCCGGGGTCAAAACCGGGATCGAAGCCGCCGTTGTCATTTACATACTGCGTGAAATCCTGTGAAATAGTAACTTCATCACCGTTACTGTCTTCAAAATGAACCGTCAGCGTGCCTGTTGCTTCTCCGCCCATAGTCGGAACTACCGACAGAGTAACATACTCAGAGCTGTAACCCTGGACTGCGCCTACATAGCTCATGGTGCTGTTGTTCGCGAGCATGAAATCGCCTTCAACCGTAACAAATACATTACCGAGAACGGATTTGCCCATGTTGTAGAACTCAAAGTTAAGGTCAACCGCCTCGTTAACGTTTACTCCTGCCCATCCGTCTATGGCTACATTCTGAATAACAGGTCTGTAATTCTCGATCGCACGGAGCTTGATCGTATTTTCTTCGCTTACTCCGCCCTTTTCCTTATCCACGTCGGACATATCGTCGTACTCATATTCAACGAGCAGAACGATCGGATAATCGCCCGTAATGGCGTCGACTCTGGTCTTCAGCTCTATCTCAAGCGAGGAAGTCGTGCCTGCCTTGATCTCATCGATGTAGAAAATATTGGTTCCCTGAGCGGGCTCGAAAATGCCTTCGTTCTGGGAAAGCGTGATCTTAATGTTCTTTGCTGCCTTAACCGCGTGGGTGTTCTTCAGCGTGAAATTGAACATGAAAGTATTGCCGGCCTTGAGGATATCCTGGTCGGTGCCGTAATCGCTGACGATCAGCTTGGGACGTCCTACATCAACCGCATCCGCGTCCGCGATAACATTGAGCACGTAAACGCTCTCGTTTACGGTCTGCTGCTCGTCGTTCGCGTCGGTGTAGGTAAATGTAAGGCCCAGGGTGTTCATGCCCTCGGAGATGCGCTTGCCGCACTTGAACGATACATTTACATGCTTTGTTGCGCCTGCCGCGATGGAACCTACAGCTGCGTAAGGATCGTTGGTCAGGGGCTCAAATCCGCTCGAGGAAAGTCCGCTGCCCGCGATCTTGAAGTTGTCGACTGCGGTCTTGCCGTCATTTACGATATCGAACGAAACGGTAACCTTCTCGCCTGCCTTGGGAGACGCGGGGGTCTGGGTCACGTTCTTGATGTAGATGTTGTTCTTAACGTCATCGGTGTTCTTGCCCTTCTCGGGTGAAACAAAGAGATAAACGGTGATATTCTCCGAGAACTCCTTGCCGCTCGCGCTGCTGTAGGTCACCTTGAGGGTGATCTCATGAAGGCCGGAAGCAACATTCTTCGAAACAACGAAGGGTATGTCAACCTTTTTCGACTTGCCGGACTTAATGCTTTCTACAGCTATAGAATCAGTCGTATAGTTCTTTGTGATGCCGCCTGCCGCTTCAAATCCGCTTACAACCTCAACCTTGATATCCGAAGCTGTCGCAGATCCGTCGTTCTTCAGTGTAAGCTTGATCGAATCCTCGGTCTCGGGTGTGATCTCAGTGTAGTTGTCATCGGTGGCAACGCTGAGAGAAGGAACATTCTTGGTGTCATCCGAACCGGTCTTCTTGATGGTCAGATAGATGGTCTGGGTGTAGCTCTTCTCCTCACCGCTCTTGGTCTTACCCGATATATTCAGAGTGATCGTGTGCAGACCGGGCTCGGCATCCTCAAGGATCTTGACGGGAACGTCTATCCTTGCCGTTCCGTTGACCGCGAGGTCCGCGATCTTGATCCTGCTGACCGAGTAGTTGGGGATCATGCCGGAATCGAGGGTGATCGTCGTGTAGTTGTTGATTGACTGGATATCACCGACATTCTTCAGCGTAAGCGTAAGGTTTAAATTGGTACCGGGTGTAGGATCGCCGCTGTAATCAACCTTAGAAACGACTACATCGGGTCCCATCAGCTCTGTCGATGTATATGTGGTAAAAGTGATCAGATCGATAGTCTCTCTGTTAAAGTCAAAGGTATCATCGTAATAGAATCCGTAACCCTGGATAGTGAAGCTGTTGGTGCCGATCTTAAGATTTTCATCGGCTACAACATCAAAATCAAGAGTATACTTGGCTCCGGTCCTGAATGTGGTTCCTGAAGAAACGAGCTCATACTCGGCGCCGTCCGAGATCAGTGCCTTGATATTCTTTACGGTAATAAGCTCGCTGCTCGACACAACCAGGAATCTGGTGATGTCAAAAGTTGTCGAAATGCTTACCGGAATGCTGAAATGCGTGGTCTTGCCGGGTTCCACGATAATAAAGGTATCATCGCCCTTGACTGTTTCGATGCCCTTTCCGGCTGCTTTTGCCTCTATAGCTCCCGTGTTCGAAACCAGCATGATCGCTGACAGCTCTATGGCGAAAATACGCGCCAAATGCCTGTTGACTGTTTTCATTAATACTCCCTCCTATTAAACGGTTTGATCCGTTGTTTCGGCTGCCTCACCGGCTGCCTGTTTTACATTTGCGTTTTCTTCTATGCTTTCGATATGTCCGTCCTTTATGCGGATTATCTTGTCGGCATATGCCGCCAGCGAATTGTCATGGGTTACCATGACGATCGTCTGGTTGTGCTTTGATGCCATTTCCTTGATCAGCTCCATGACCTCTATGGTCGTTCTGGAATCAAGGTTTCCTGTCGGCTCGTCCGCAAAGACCACATCGGGTCTCGCAACAAAGGCTCTGGCGATACCGACTCGCTGCTGCTGTCCGCCCGACATCTCCTTGGGCTTGTGCATCATTCGGTCGCCGAGACCTACCTTTTTAAGTATGCCCCTCGCCATCCTGCGTCGTTTTGACGAAGGCATTTTCTTGAACACAAGCGGCAGCTCGACATTTTCCAGCGCGGTCATCGATCCGAGCAGATTGTATGACTGGAAAACGAAGCCCAGGTTTTCCTGACGAAACTTGCTGAGTTTGTTTTCGCTCATCTGCTTGATGGACTGACCCTTGATGAACACGTCTCCGCTCGTGAGCTTCTCGATCCCGGCCATAAGATTCAGCAGGGTCGATTTGCCCGAACCCGAAGTACCGAGCAGACAGCAGAACTCACCGCGGTTGACCGTGAAGCTTATCCCGTCCACGGCATGGATGCGTTCCTGTCCCATCCGGTATATCTTTTTCGCGTTCCGGACATCAATGATTACATCTTTTCCTTCCATTCTTTTTGTGAACTCACTCCCTTCCCATGTTCATGTTACGTGATTAGACGAAGATAAACAAGATGCGGTTCCATTAATTTTTCTTTAAATATTGTTACGTTTTAATTAATATCCGTAACACATTTATCGATTAAAGAGTAAAAAACAGGGACGGAGCTTCCGTCCCCAGATTATCTTCAGATCCCGTCCACGTAAGTGCGGATAACTTCGACCGCTTTGTCGATACCGACCTTTCCGGAGTTGACGCAGAGAGAATAATTCTCGATCTTGCCCCATTTCTCGCCGGTGTGGAAGTTATGGTAATTTGCCCGGCGCTTATCGATCTTTAATATGCTGTCCTCAATCCTGTCGGGGCTCATTCCGTCGATACGGACGGCACGCTCGGCCCTGAACGGCAGATCGGCATAAACAAAGATGTTCACTACATTATCAAGCTTACGCAGTATGTAGTCCGCGCACCTGCCGACGATAACGCAGGGTCCCTCGGCCGCGCACTGGCGGATCACGTCAGCCTGTGCGAGATAGATCCTGTCATCGAGCGACAGATTGGAATAGCCTATGTCCTGATTCCCAAAGGTCGCGGTACCGCGCGCTATAGAATAGAGCAGCGAGTTATTGGCACGTGACTCGGCGGTCTCAAAGGCGATCTCGGCAAAGCCGCTCTCCTTGGCCGCGCGGGTTATCAGCTCGTTGTCATAGAAGGGAACCCCCCATGCCGCAGCGAGCTTCTGTCCGATCTCACGTCCTCCGCTTCCGTACTGTCTGCTGATCGTAAGTATTTTATCCATAAACGCCTCCGAAACATAATCTTCCCGAAACAAGATAAATCTGCTTTACTTCCCCACTTACATTATAGGCAAAACGGAAAGTGCTTGCAAGCACGAAAAGAGAAACAATACGCGAAAAAACTACATTATCCTTATATCCGTCAGCGCAACCTGGTCGCCGGTCAGCGCCACGTATATGCGCTCCTCGGGATTGTTCAGCGTCAGGGTGTTTTCGACGGTTATGCCCATGTTCACGCTTCCGAGCACCACGCGGTTTCCCTTTTTGCGGAAACGCACCTCGAATTCCATGCCCTCTTTGCAGCTTTCCTTCCATTTATCCCAGCCGGGGAACGAGTCCGATTTCTTCATTGTAAACGAATTCGTGCCGAGTTCCTCGGTACCGTCCATCTCGCCGTTCAGTTTGACGGTCGCGTATTCGCGGTAATTGCTGCCGTTCACCTGTCCGTCATCCGACGAGAACAGCACCACATACGGACAATGCCATACGAAGTTTGCCGAAGGCAGGCTCTGTCCGAAGAAACGCAGGCGCAGACCGTCGGTTACCTCTATGCCCTGCGTCGCGGCCGAACGCGTACGGTCGATCTGTATGTTCGGGATGTCGGATTCCATGCGGTCGACATAGCGCTTTTTCTTCGCGATCCTCGGGATATCGTTCTCGGACAGCTCGTTCTCGTCCACGCCGATCTCTATTCCGTCGATGCGGCAATGCTCTCCCGTAAGCGCGATATACGATGATTTGGTGCTGTCGGGCAGCGCAACGATCGACTCGAACGTTCCTTCCGCGCTCTCGAGCTTCAGTCTCAGGTGATCCTCGTATCTGCCCGCGGTTATCTGATATCTGTTAGGCTCGCCGAGTGCGGCGGAGGTCACGAAATCGCTCTTTATATCGTCGATATTGGTCGAAACGCTATGCCCGTTGAACCAGAACTCGCCGTACTCCAGATAATGATACGACTCAATGGACTTCTCGTTGTTGTGCACGCGCCTGTCAAACGAATCGAACAGGATTATCGAAGGCGCGCTGAACAGTCCGCTCTCAGCGCCCGCCGGCGTGGCGGTAAAGCTTATCTTAACCGTGTTCCGCGAGATATCGACGCCTGCCGTTATGTTGTCCCTGTATTCGCCGCAGACCAGCTCTCCCTCGAGCTTTCTGGTCTCCGTATCTTCGGAATGCTGCGCTTTTTCGTCCATGATGCGGATCATGATATTGGAATAGACCGGGTCGAACGTAATGCCGGCCTCTTTTACGAACTCCTCACGGACGATAGGGTCCGGGAGCGGATCTCTCTCACGCATCTTCATCTTCATGCTGTCATAGGAATCCGCGACAGCGACGATCCTCGCCATCTCAGGGATATCCTCGCTCTTGAGTCCGTCTGGATATCCGCTGCCGTCGTAGCGCTCGTGACTCGAACGCGCCACCTGGCTCAGATACGGATATTCGCTGATCCCCGAAAGGATCTCGCTCGTGATGATCGGCTTTTCCCTGCGGATCTGTTCGCCTCTTTCGCCGGGCTCTCCGGCCTCCACTATCATCTCGTCGGACAGCGATGCCGCGCCGACGTCGTTGAGCAGGGCCGCATAATATACGCGCTCGCACTCCTCGTCGCTCTTGCCGGCCTCCTTCGCGATCTGCTTTGCCAGCGCCGCGACTCTGCGCGAATGTCCCTCCAGAAAGGCGTCCCTGCGTTCAACCGATTCGACAAAGGCGTTGGCCGTCTGATCGAACAGACGCCTCATGCCTTTCTGCTCTTCCTCGAGATTTTGCAGCTCGATCGCGTGTGCCCTGACGACCGTATCGTTGATATCGAGGTATGTGAAAATGTAAAGCGAAACGGATACGACTACCATCGCCATATTTACGATGGACAGCCCGTAGGTGAATATCTGTACGATGCCGACCACGATCGGCACGAAAATATACAGCGTCAGCGCGATATTGATAAATTTGCTGAGGCGCTTGCGGTACTGCCTGACAACGGTGTACTGGATCAGCGGGCAGACTACCGGGATGACATATGCGATCAGGAAGCCCCATCCGCGATGATATTTGTTGTACTCATCAAAATAATAATATATGCCCGTAAATGCGCTGACCAGCGCCAGGAGCATGCCGAACGCCGAGACCACCGCAACGATCTTGAGCCTGTCGGGCGCGCTCTCGCGGATCTTTTTGTCATCAGCGGTCAGCAGGTCTATCAGGAACAGATTAAAACCGAAAACGATCGCCGATGTCAGGAAAAATACCATGCAGTTAGATACTCTTACCATGATCCATCCCGTGCGGCTCACATCGCCCGAATAGACATAGGCCAGCCTGTCGAATGCCAGCAGCAGCGTAGCGATGATCTCCATGTTGATCATGACCCACTTGCGCCGTTTGGACAAAAAACGCGTAAACAGCAGCAGCGCCGCAATAGTCATACAAACGGCGCACAGGACCAGCATGATATCCAGTTGATAAGTTCGTATCAGGTTAAACATCTGTGTTTCTCCTATAAGGCAGTCGCTTATTTATGCAGGACAAAAAACTCCGCGAGCTTTTCGAGCAGTTCTTCTTTTTTGATGTTTTTCAGGAAATATCCCTCGGGGCGCAGCGCGACAACGGCCATAACGCTTTCCTTGTCGCCCTTTCCCGTCAGGAACATTACAGGGATGCTCTTTGTGTCCTCTTCGCTCCTGAGCATCTCGAGAACCTGAGGCCCGCTCGTTACGGGCATCTCGTGATCGAGCAGGATCAGGTCTACCTTGTTCCTGCCGAGCCATCTGATCGCCTGCAGTCCGGAATTGGCCATCGTGACATTGTAGTCCTCCTTCAGCCATTCACGTACCATCGACAGATACTGCGGGTCGTCGTCCACGATGAGGATACGTTTCTTGAACTCGCCCAGCGCGAGCTTTTTGAAATAATCCTTGACCGACTTTACAAAACCCTCGTTATCCACGGGTCTCTCAAAGCTCATGTAAACGAGCCCCATCGGGAATTTGTCCGCATATTCCTTCAGATCGTCGGCCTCACCGATAAGGATCGCCTGCATGTCTTTCTCTTCCATCCTGTCTATGAGGAAATGGAGAACGTCGGGATGCGGCTTGACCTCTTCATCGAGATAGAGCGCGATAAGCGGCTCTTCGCCCCTGAGACTTTCGTTGATGTCATCGACGGTCATAGGCAGATACTCGCACTCACAGCCCGAATCCTGGACCTTTTTCTTAAGGACCCTGATAATAAAACTCTCCTTCGGTCCGAGTATCATCATTCTGTTCTTAGCCATTGGATTCTCCCTTCTGTCCTATCAGTTCTTCCATGCCGTCCCAGTCTATGGACTTCATTTTATGCTTAAACTCCTTAAGGAACTTCTCATCCTCGGGCGGCAGCTTATAGCCGCTCAGCTGCTCGACGATCATCTCCACCGCGTCGTAATCCATCTGCGGTATCATCTCGCCGAGAGCCATATACGCGTCCTTAAGCTCACTTTCGGGGATCGGCTCCTTGCCTTCATCAGCGGCATCACCGCTGTCTTCCTCAAGCCCCGCGAGCTTATCCTTGAACGCGAAATAATCGCGCATCAGTTCCTCCGCATGCGCAGCGATGAAATCCGTATCGCCCTTGTTGCCGGCATTCTCCAGCGCTTCGCAGAGTCTCGAAAGAGGCATCGCGCCTATGATCCTCGCTGAGCTCTTGAGCGAATGAACCTTTATCGTGTACAGCCTGTAATTGCCGCTCTCGTACGCGTCGCTCAAAACTCTCGCGTTGTCGTCGATCGTATCAAGGAACAGCTTCAGCGCGAATATGTAATTCGTGATGCCGCCGGAATTCTTGATACCCTCGTCGGCGTCGACGCCCTCGGTCTGCCTGATCCAGAGCATGTTTTCGGGCAGCTCCTTCAGGTCCTCGGTCTCTGCCGCCGCGGAAGGCTTTTCCAGCAGCTCCTCGGGCAGATGCTGCATGATCGTTTTCTCGAGCTTTACGCTGTCAACGGGCTTGGACAGATACCCGTTGAAGCCCTTTGACTTGTAGAACTCCTCACCCGCCGAAGCATTGGCCGTCAGGGCGTATACCGGCAGGTCCTTATATTTTTCACGTATCTTCGCGAGCGTTTCGACGCCGTCCATACCCGGCATCATATGGTCGAGGAGCACGACGTTGAACTTAGAATTCTCCAGCAGTTCAAGACACTCCTCGCCGCTCGAAGCGGTGGTAACGAATACCTTTGTGGCTTTAAGAAGACCCCTGATGATGTTCAGGTTCATCGGGTTGTCGTCGACTACGAGAATATCGGCATCGGGAGCCACGAACTGAGGAATGTACGGTCCCTTGGCCGCATCGTTGTCATGCTCGGTAAATATGCCTATAGGCGTCGCGTCAACTATCCGCTGTCCTACTGTCAGGATAAATTCCGTGCCTTCACCGTAGACGCTCTCGCAGGTCAGCTCACCGCCCATCAGATTCGCGAATCTCCTCGAAATGTCCAGTCCGAGACCCGTGCCCTGTATGCCGCTGTTCTGCTCCTCATCGAGGCGCTCGTAAGCGGTAAAGAGCTTGTCTATGTCCTCCGCCTTTACACCTATACCGGTATCCTTGACGGAAAACTTGAGCGTGCACATGTCGTTGGTGCGCTCCGTCATGGAAACACTCAGGCAGAAGCCGCCTATCTTCGTGTATTTGACCGCATTGGTCAGCAGGTTCAGGACGATCTGCTTGATCTTTCCGTCATCGCCGTAGAGGCGCTGCGGCAGGATCTCGTCAACAACCACATCAAAGGTCAGTTCCTTTTGCGTACTGCGCACGCGTATCATCGAAACCGCCGAACGCAGCATCTCGCGGATATCATATTCCTGCTCCACCAGATGCATCTTGCCGGATTCGATCTTTGACATGTCGAGCAGGTCGTTGATCAGGCCGAGCAGCGATTCCGACGCGTTCCTGATATCGAAAGCGTAGTTCATCATCGACATGAAATAGCCCTTCGGAACGCCCGTCGCGTCCTCACGCAGGACCATCTCGTTCGTGCCCATGATCGTATTGATGGGCGTTCGTATCTCATGCGACATATTGGCAAGGAATCGTGACTTCGCGGTATTCGCGCGCTCAGCCTCGTCCTTTGCCTGGCTGATCG
>JAGCSS010000169.1 GCA_017964055.1 Lachnospiraceae bacterium | reverse complement strand
ATCCACGCTTTCCATTGTTGTTTGCTATCTACCATAGTCTTTTATCCTCAGAAATAAAGTCTCTCTTCCGTTTCACGGTCAAATACGTAAAGCTTGTTGGGCTTGATATCGAACTTAACCGTTGCGGCACCTTCGGGTATCTTAACATCATCCATCACGGTCGCGCGGATGATCGCATTTTCCGATTCCTTATGCGAGGAAACGATGCTGATCGCGCCTCCCATGACTTCAACGTTCTGGAAGTCGCAGGTAAGCACGCCGTTCGGGCTGTAGATAAAGCCCTCCGGACGGATGCCCACGTAAACGGCCCTGTCGGAAATACCGGGTGTATCGCAGATCCTCTCGTCCGCGATATAGAGCGCGCCGCCTTTAACCTCGCCCCTGAATACGTTAACGGGAGGTGTGCCGAGGAACTTGGCGACAAAGAGGTTTGCGGGGTTATTGTATACCTCCTGCGGAACGCCCATCTGCTGCACAACGCCGAGCTTCATAACTACGATCTGGTCGGAGATGCTCATCGCCTCTTCCTGGTCGTGGGTTACGAATACGGTCGTGATGTTGGTTTCGCGCTGAATGCGGCGGATCTCCTCACGTGTCTGCAGGCGGAGTCTCGCATCGAGGTTCGATAAAGGCTCGTCGAGCAGGAGGACTCTCGGCATCTTGACCAGAGCGCGCGCGATAGCCACACGCTGCTGCTGTCCGCCCGAAAGCTCGCTGGGTTTTCTCTCAAGGAGCTCGTCTATCTGCACGAGCTTCGCTACCTTATAGGTGCGCTCGAGCATCTCGTCCTTTGTGAGTTTGTCATCCCCTTTAAGGTTCTCGAGAGGGAACATGATGTTCTGCTTTACCGTCATATGCGGATAAAGCGCGTAGTTCTGGAATACCAGGCCTACGCCTCTGTTCTCGGGAGAAAGATCGGATACGTCCTCTTCTCCGAAATAGATCCTGCCCTCGGTGAGCTTCTGCAGACCGCAGATCATATAGAGCGTAGTGCTCTTTCCGCAGCCGGAAGGTCCGAGCAGACCGATCAGTTTTCCGTCCGGTATCTCAAACGAGATATCGTTTACGGCGGTCACTTCGGTCTTGATCTTCTTGTCCCTGTTCGGGAAACGTTTTGTGACATGTTCGAGTACTACTTTCATAAGCCCTTCTCCATTCTTATTTTGTATTCCTCTTTTGCTTTCAGATCATCAAATATCTTCTGGCTCTTCATATCCACGACCACAGTGGCCGCAAACACATCATGTATGGCCGCGTTCACGGGCGATCTGTACATGACCAGTATCTGGATCGCCAGCAGCAGTCCTATGGCCATCGTCGCCGTGCTCCCAATCATGCCGCCGAGCAGCATGACCATCATCAGCGCCGGTATCATGGTCTCGACCGCATATTTGCCGAGCAGGGTCCTGACAGCGAGCGCCAGCGGTTTGAGCTTCGTCTGGTCCTTCTGCATCAGGCACAGGCCGAATATCTTTTTACCGATCGTCTGGCCGTTTCCGAAAAACAGCGGGACCGCGAACTCCGTCAGTAAATATGCCAGCAAGATGGCCAGGGAGAGGATCACGAGCGACAGATTGACCGTCAGCCTGTAGGTCTTTATAAGGCCCTCGTCTGCGTCCATCACCTCGAAGGCTTTGTAATACTTTGCCTCCTCCTCGGGCGTGAGCGCCGCGCTCTCCTCCTCCGTTATGCCGAGATTGATCCCGTATTCGCTCTCATAATAGTCGTAATAGGCTTCAAGTCTGTCCGAAGTCTTATCGAATCCGACAGCCATCGAAACTACTACGGCGAAGCCGGTCGCCGCGACCGCGAGCAGTATGATATCGAGCAGCCACGCTGAAATGCGTTTGGCCATGCCCGCCTTTTGCGTATCAAAAAACATAAACCCCTCTATAGGTAAAAATGATTTGCCTTGTAATCTTTGATCAGGTCGTCGGCGTCCTTTAAGAGCGCCTCCATCTCCTCACGGCTGTAAACCGTAGCGCCGCTCGCGCAGACATGTCCGCCGCCGTGATACTTCTCCGCGAGCTTGTTGATCTCAACGAATCTGCTGCGCAGTCTGACCCTGATCGTGCCCTCGTAGTCGATGAACGCGAGCCAGATGATGCTGCCCTTGATCTCGCCGAGCAGTCCCACGGTATTGCTCGCCTGCTCACGCGTGAGCGAGAACCTCTGCTGCATCGCCTCGTCAACATAGATGTAGGCAACGCCGTTCTCGGTGGTCTTCATATTGTCGTAGACGTACGATCTGAACCTGATCTCGTCGAACTCCTCGAGATATAGTCTCGCATAGAGCGTCTCGGTATCGATGCCGGCATCGAGCAGTACCGCCGCGAGCCTTAAGGTATCGCCGGTAGTCTCGACATAGCGGAAACGCCCGGAGTCCGTCACCATGCCGGTGAACAGGCAGAGCGCCGCATCCTTCGAGAGCGTCAGCTCATCCTTAAATGTCAGGTAGAAATCAACGACCATCTCGCATACGGACGACCTGAAATCCTCCACCCACGAGATATCGCCGTAGGGAGCGATGTCCACATGATGGTCGATCTTTATGATCTCCTTCGCGAGTGAGGCGTTGTTGTTCGAGATGCGGTCGAGCACCGCGGTATCGAGCACCACGAGCAGCGCGTCCTTGTATTTGTCCTCGGGGACCGCGCCGTCCTCCCTGCCGAGGAACGAAACGTAATCCGTATAATCCTCGCAGGCGACAAGCACCTCTTTACCGGGGAAAGAATCCCTGATAATATGCGCAAAACCCATGGTCGAACCGACAGCGTCGCCGTCCGGACGGATATGTCTCGAAACGATCACCCTGTCATATGCTTTTATTTTATCAAAAATAAGCTGTTTTGTCTCTTCATTCATACAGTTCGTAAATAATTCCTTCCGTATCCGCAGATCCAGTCCCGGCCCGTCATCATGCAAGCATCGCGTCCAGGTCCTTCAGCATCAGCATCGCGGTCTCTTTGTCTGCCACCGTGGCTCCGCTGGCCTTTTCGTGGCCGCCTCCGCCGTATTTTACCGCGATCGGATTGATGTTGTACTTCGAGGACCGGATCTCACAGAGCACGCCCTCGGGCGCTTCGGTGAAGTTGACCCAGATGTCGACTCCCTTTATGTCTCCCATCACTCCGACCATACCGCGCGACACGCTGAAGGTGCTCATGCCGAGCTCAGCTACCTCCGCTGCGGTATTGTATATATATGCACAATTGTGTTCGGTGAAGCGGATCTTCATCACAAAGAGCGCCCTGCGCTTTACCGCTTCGAAGTCCTCGGCATACAGATCGCCGAAAAGCTTATTCGTATCGATCCCTGCCGAAAGCAGGAATGACGCGGTCTCAAACGTACGGGAATTTGTCGAATCATATCTGAAACGGCCCGAATCCGTGACCATGCCTGTATAGAGCGAAGTCGCGGAAAGCTTTGAGAGAGCGAGCCCCGACTCCTTTGCAAAGAGCGCTATCATGCCGCAGCAGCTCTCAAATGAAGAGTCCTGGATCTCGTCATCACAGATTTTCTCAAGGAACAGATGGTGATCCACCCTGAAAGACTTTGCCGCCGTTTTGTACCTGTCGTCGCTGATGAGTTCCGCTCCCGATGTATCGAGCACGATGGCCAGCGCACCCTCGTAAAACTCATCCGGGACTGTATCCATCGCGGACTGCTCCATGAACGCGTAGCGTCCGGCCTCATCCCCGACCGTCATGACCGTTTTCCCGGGGAAATTGTCAAGGATCAGGTTTTTCAGGCCTATCTGGCTGCCGAGAGCGTCTCCGTCCGGGTTTTTATGGCGGTGGATCACGATCCTGTCGTATTTTCTGATATCTTCAAGAAGTTTTTCAAACATATGGCGTAATTATTTGGTGTGAGTGTATTTCGTCTCTATCATCTGTGCGAGCTGTTTCGCGGCTTCCTTCGCGTCATCGCCCACTTTTAGCTCTATATCACAGACCTCGGCGTTCCTGTACTCGAAATCGAGGGACATTATGCGGCGAACCTTGTCGTCCGCGTCTATGTCGCGTTCCACGATATCCTTTACCACTGCTTTCTTGTCCCTGTTAACGAAGACGAGCAGTGAGTTTTTCCTGAACTGGTTCTTGATCGTGAGCGCGCCGCACACGTCGATGGGTATTATCGCGTAATTCCCTCTCGCGGTGATGGGCTCGATCTCCTCGATCGAGGTGCCGAAATGATAGCGGGAATAAACCGTGCTCTCGATGTATTTGCCCGCGTCCTTTTCCTCGACGAACTGGTCCTCGGAAATGAACCTGTAGGCATTGTCGGACTCGTTGCCGCGCCTCGGACGCGTAGTCGAGGTAATGGGTTTTTCGTATTTCTTATAGTTCTTCGAGAGTTCGTTCGCGATCTCATTCTTCAGTGAACCAGAAGGTCCGACGAGACAGATCACTCCGCCGCTGCTCACATCGTTTATCTTTTCGTTGAAAGAGTTCCTGATCATCTTGCACAGCTGAAGGAAATCGCTGTATGTGTTGACCGCCAAAATGCCTGTCATATCCATGTTCCAGGGCTTGCGCATCAGCACCGGATATGTGGCCTTCGAGCTCGATATGTTGTGCGCTCCGTCATCGAGCAGGATATCGAGGGACATAACGTCCTTTCTCGTGCCTATGATGATGTTCTGCGCGGGGATCTCAGGGAAATCCTGCAGCAGGCGCTCGCCTCTCGCGCTCATGCACACAACGGGCACCGCCGTAACAAAGAACACGTCCGCGATCTTCGAGAGCTCGCTCACAAAGCGCTGCGCTCCCTGCACTATCGGCTGCGTGCGCACGAACTCGGGATCCGAGAACAGCGCTATCCTCTCCTTCGGATGGCGTCCGAACTCTCCCCATCCCTTTATCTCGTTTATGCTCATGGGTTCCTCATCCGGGTACCTTTCGCTGAGTATCTGCAGCGCATAGGAATTACACTCGTAGAGGACATCATCCACATCAAGACCGACTCTTAGTCTGTACTTCCTCATCTTTCCACATAACCTTCCATGTAAAATACGCCCAAAAAATTGTTATCCTCGGGAAAGAAAATTGTATCATAAAAAGCGGCTTTTGTGTAGTAGAAATAATATAAATTATTATGCATTTTTATGCATTATCCGAGATTCCTCACAACACCTACGGAAATATAATTCTCGACGCATGCCCGATAGTCGGAGCCCTCCTGCGCCCGTACTTCCTTTTCGCCGTGTATGGTCATGCGGATGCCGCCGTCCGGAAGTGTCTCATAGGGGTACGAATCCCTGTAATATCCGCCGTGCGCAACGGTCCTGCCGGTAAGTATCCCTTTGAAATCCTCCAGTGCGCATTCGGGGAAATTGATGTTCCAGATCGTATTCCTTTCGAGAGGCTTTTCAAGATATTCGCCGAGCAGCTGCTCCAGATATCTGTCGCTGACCTCGTGCACTCCGTGCGCCCCTTCCGAAAAAGCGATCGCGTGAACGCCCTCGACGGCTGCCTCGAACGCCGCACCCGCCGTGCCGGAATACTGCAGGTCGGTCCCGCAGTTGTAGCCGAAATTGATGCCCGTGAGCACCGCGTCCGCCTGCACAAAGTTCAGCAGTCCGAAACGCACGCAGTCTGCAGGTGTGCCGGTGGATTTATAAGCATGCACGCCCTCAACGGGAAAATCATGTACCTTGTGTGCGTCGATATGCGTATGCAGCGTAATGTAATGCGACATCGCGCTCCTCTGTCCGTCGGGTGCGATGACCCACACCTCTCCGAATTTCACCGCCGCCCGCGCGAGTCTTACGATCCCGTCGGCATATATTCCGTCATCGTTTGTGATAAGTATCTTTCTCATTATTTCTCATTCCTTTTCATTCATCATGGCTCTTAAGGGACTGATCGCGGCCGACCGCTGCTTCAGCTCCTGCAGATTCATCTTCATGTACAGTTCGAGCTGACCGGTCTCCTCTTCGGTAAAACCGCTGCTGCTTATGATCCTGCAGTCGGGTATCACGCCTTCGGCTCTGCGCCGGTCATCCGAGAAGGTCACGTATGCCAGCTTTTTGCCGTCTTTCCTGCATATGCCCGATACACTCATCGTCAGTTCTTCCATACGTTGTCCTCCTAAAAAATATTTTGTCTTTCTCAAATTTTATGGTACACTATACTTAACGGCAGCGCAAGAACGGCAAGAGCCGTCAGCGCAGGAAGGATATGACCATGGCCACAGTTATCGCAGTATGCATCAGTGAAAAAAAGGGAACTCAGAAGCACGAGGTACCGTATATCGACGTTAAGCTCGAACACGGCATCATCGGCGACGCGCACGCAGGCAACTGGCACAGGCAGATCAGCCTGCTCGCAAACGAAAGCGTCGATACCATGCGTGCGGCGGGCCTTAACCTCTTCCCCGGCGCGTTT
>JAGCSS010000168.1 GCA_017964055.1 Lachnospiraceae bacterium | reverse complement strand
TGTCGTTGCCTGTATCGTAATAACGGTCAACACGATGACCGTTCAGGGAACCCTGTTTACGAGGACTCTGGTGGATGATTTCATCACGCCTCTGATCGGAGAGGGCAATCCCGATTATTCCGGACTTGCGCACGCCATATTCCGCGTTGCGATCATGGTGCTGATCGGTGTTGTTGCTACATTCATCCAGCAGCGCATCATGGTATCGATCACGCAGGGCTTCCAGGAAAAGCTGAGGAACGACATATTCTTCCGAATGGAGTCGCTCCCCATCAAGTATTTTGACACACATGCGCACGGCGATATCATGTCGGTTTACACAAACGACGTTGATACGATGCGTCAGATGATATCGCAGAGCATTCCGCAGTTTTTCAGCAGTCTGATCACGATTGTCAGCGTTGTCATCAACATGATCCTGCTCAGCGGATGGCTGACTCTGCTTTCCTTCGTGATGGTATTTCTCATGCTGATGGTCACGAAGTTTGTAGCGACCAGGAGCGGTAAGCATTTCGTCGGACAGCAGAAGAACCTCGGAGCGTTAAACGGCTATATCGAGGAGATGGTGTCCGGACAGAAGGTTGTTAAGGTATTCTGCCATGAAAAGGAGAGTGTGGAGCACTTTGACGAGCTGAACGAGGCTCTGTACGAGAGCGCGTACAAGGCAAACCAGTACGGCAATCTCGTCGGCCCCATCAACGCTCAGCTCGGCAACGTTTCATACGTTGTTCTGGCCATCGTGGGCGGAGCTTTTGCGATCAACGGCATCGGAGGATTTACCCTAGGCGCTCTCGCCAGCTTCCTGACATTCAGCAGGACGCTCAATATGCCTATCAGCCAGGTAAGCATGCAGATCAATTCGATCATCATGGCACTGGCGGGCGGAGACCGTATCTTTAAGCTCATGGACGAAAAGCCCGAGACGGACGAGGGATATGTGACTCTGGTCAATGCCAGACGTGTGGATAAGGGCTCGGCAGAAGCAGCTTCGATCCCGGAGTACGCGAACTGGTACAGCGACGATAAGGGCGAATATACGGTAGTTGAGACGAAGGAGCGTACAGGCCTCTGGGCATGGAAGCATTATCACAAGGCTGACGATACGACTACATATGTAGAATTAAGGGGAGATGTGGTATTTGACGGCGTAGACTTCGGCTACACCGATGAAAAGATGGTACTGCATGACATCAAGCTCTTTGCGAAGCCCGGTCAGAAGATCGCCTTCGTAGGCTCGACCGGCGCCGGCAAGACCACGATCACTAACCTGATCAACCGTTTCTACGATATCCAGGACGGCAAGATCCGCTACGATGCGATCAATGTAAATAAGATCAAGAAGGCGGACCTGAGACGGTCGCTCGGCATAGTTCTCCAGGAGACGCATCTGTTCACCGGAACCGTTATGGAGAATATCCGTTACGGCAAGCTCGACGCGACCGACGAAGAGGTAATCAAGGCAGCGAAGCTCGCGAACGCGCACAGCTTTATCAAGCGTCTGCCCGACGGCTACAATACAAAGCTGACCGGCGACGGCGCGAACCTCTCGCAGGGTCAGAGACAGCTGCTCGCGATCGCCCGCGCGGCCATAGCCGATCCCCCGGTTCTGATCCTCGACGAGGCGACTTCCTCGATCGATACCCGTACAGAGAAGATCGTTCAGGACGGCATGGACAAGCTCATGAAAGGACGCACGACCTTTGTTATCGCGCACAGGCTCTCGACGGTCCGCAACTCGGACTGCATCATGGTCCTCGAACAGGGCCGCATAATCGAGCGCGGTACGCATGACGAGCTGCTCGAGCAGAAGGGCAAGTACTACCAGCTCTATACGGGCAATTCGATCACGGCATGATAAGGGGTGCCTGTCATCATGATTTTTATGGTGACAGGCACCTCTTATCATTTTATAATAATATCATCCCGGCCGATCGATAAGGAGCAAGCTGCATGAATAATGTCAATCAGGTACTGAAAATAGGAGATATCATACAGGACGACGTATATACCGCCGGCAAAGTCCTGCTGCTCAAAAAAGGCACAGTTATCACACAGCCCCTTTTATACGGGCTTGAGCGATTCGACTGCGACTTTAACAGTATAGACATCATCGTAGAACGTGAGGGCGTTATAAGTCAGGTTGCGGGTATGACCGCGCCTCAACCCGGCAATGCGCCCGAAGCGCAGCAGGATGAAAGCATTGTTTTTTCGGATAAACTCAAACATGATGCCGTAGAAGCCGCCAAGCAGCTCTTTGCTGCCGATGCCAACCTGCGTGAGGTCAGCGAGACTGCGGTCAGTATTTCCAATGACATAGCGAATAATATCATTTTTGCCGGCAGTGACGCGCGTTTGTGCATTCAGGACCTGAGGGTCACTGACGAATATACATATCAGCACAGTGTGGACGTGGGCGTATTGGCCGCTCAGCTGGCCAAATCTCTCGGCATGCCGCCCAAGTGGATCAGTGAGGCTGCCCAGGCAGGCGTACTGCATGATATAGGCAAACGCAGAGTACCGCTGGAGATCCTTAACAAACCGGGTAAGCTGACAGATGAAGAGTTTAAAATCATGAAGCTCCATCCGGTGTTTGCCGAGGAGGATCTGCACCTGATCAAGGGTGTTTCGGAGGCGGCAAAAGCAGGTGCCTACGAGCACCACGAAAAGCTGGACGGAACGGGATACCCGCGAGGATTAAAAGGCGCGGGCATCAGCAGGATCGCGCAGATACTGGCTATCGCAGACGTATACGACGCACTGACCAGTAAGCGCGTATACAAGCCCGGCATGAGTTCGGCCCGCGCGGTGAACATTATGATGGGTATGATCGGCGGTTTTAACAGAGATTACTTTGTCGCGTTCTTAAAGAGCCTGATATTATATCCCACCGGATCCCGAGTGCTCGGCACCGACGGCAGGAGCTATGTCGTATACAAACAAAACCCTCAGTCCCCGATGCATCCGTTCCTGTTGGATGAACTGAGCGGAAATATCATCGATGTCTCGCAGAGCGGGGCGGATAACTTAGCTATCTTCGGAGAGGACTGCGAAGAGATGAGGCTGAAATGGCAAGAGGGTCGGAACAAATGACTGAGGATCTGAGAGATAGATACATAGCGCAGATATACGATGCTGCGGCAGCGCTTTATGATGCGGATATGCCGGAGCTGACAGAGGAGAAGTTTGCGCTTTTTGAGACTGTCGGGAACAGGCTGGAGTATGAGCATGATTACTTTGAGCGGCGGAGATTCCTGACGGTATACGGATGCGCGGTGATGCTGGAAAATAGCGGAAACGCGGTGTCTGTGAATTGCAGCAGGCAGGGAGAGCGTACTGCCGGGCCGGAAGCCGATACGGCGGAAAAGAGTGTCATATCTGCAGAGAAAACATATAAATATACCGATAAACTAGAGCGCATCATAGCGTCTGTCTGCGATGAGGAATGCTGGGCGCTGCCCGCGCATGTGAACAGAAAAGCCGATCCGGACTGGCGGATAACCGTCGATCTGTTCGCGTCGGAAACCGCGCAAGCACTCGCGGAACTGTATGCGGGGCTGA
>JAGCSS010000167.1 GCA_017964055.1 Lachnospiraceae bacterium | reverse complement strand
TCGGCTCCGATCAATAACGACAGATAACCTGCCTCCTGCGAGGCTGCAGAGGAGAAATATGCAGATACATGGTTTTGCGAAGCTTACGCTTCTTGATTATCCGGGAAGGATAGCCGCCACGGTATTTACCGGAGGCTGCAATTTCCGCTGTCCTTTCTGCCACAACGCTGTTCTGGTACTGGACCCGAACGCCCAGCCGCTTATTCCCGAGGATGAAGTATTACGGGAGCTCGAGAGCCGCAAAAATAAGCTTGAGGGTGTATGCATCACCGGAGGAGAGCCCACCCTGTGCAGGGATCTGCCCGAATTCATCGAAAAAGTGCGCGCTCTGGGACTGCTCGTCAAGCTCGACTCGAACGGCACCGCCCCCGATATGATAGCCGGGCTCATCGACCGCGGGCTGATCGATCACATCGCAATGGACATCAAATCATCGCCTGAGGGATATTCAAAGGCGGTAGGTCTTAGGGACATGTCGATGGACAATATCTTCCGCTCGGTCGATCTGATCATGCAGAGCGGCATCGAGTATGAATTCCGTACTACTGTTGTAGACGGTATTCACACCCCGGACGATTTTAAAAAGATCGGCGTATGGATAAAGGGCGCAAAAGCTTATTTCCTGCAGCAGTATAAAGATTCCGGCGACCTCATCTCCCCTCAGGGGCTGTCTTCGCCGTCAAAAGAAACCCTTGAAAAATATCGCGAGATACTGCTGCCTTATATACCGAATACCTCGATACGCGGTACAGACTGACCGGGAGCGGCTTATATAGCCCCCGGCCCGATCGCGGCGGAACGGAGATCATATGAAGTTTAAATATTGTACGGACCGGCTGATCCTGATGGTCGCCGATGAGAGCATGGCGCCTTTGGTGCTCGATTATCTTACGCGCAACCGCGCGGACTTCGAGCGCTGGGACAGAAGCTTCGGCGACGAATTCTATACCGTCGAATATCAGGAAAAGGCCCTGGCCGCCGAGCAGAAGCTCTTCCTGCGTTCATCCGGCGTCCGCTATTACATGTTCCTTTCGGAAGATCCCGATTTCATCATCGGAAATATCAGTTTTTCATACCTTACGGAGGACGCGGGGCACCGCTGCTCGATAGGCTACCGCATCGACAGGGATTACCGTGAGCAGGGCTACGCCTATGAGGCCGCATCTTTCCTTATCCCGCTCATACATGAGAGCTACGGCACCAGGCGCATCGAGGCCGATATCCTCGAGGAAAACGTACCCTCGAAAAAGCTCATCGAGAAACTCGGCTTCGAATACGAAGGCATCGCGCGAAAGTCGCACACCATCGCGGGCGTCGAGCGCGACCATATGAGATACTCACTTATACTCTGAAAGGAATCTGCCATGAAATACCTTATCGCTTCCGACATACACGGATCGGCTTATTACTGCAGAAAGCTGATCGACGCATACAGATCCGAGCAGGCGAAGCGTCTGATACTGCTCGGTGATCTGCTCTATCACGGTCCCCGCAACGACCTGCCGCGTGACTACGCTCCGAAGGAAGTCATATCCATGCTCAATGCCCTGAAAAACGAGATCCTCGCGATCCGCGGCAACTGCGAGGCCGAGGTGGACCAGATGGTTCTCGAATTCCCGGTGCTCGCCGAGTATGCCGTACTTGCGTTAGAATCAGGGCTGACCGCATATCTTACCCACGGACATCATTACAACATAGACGCTCCCCTTCCGATGAAGGAAGGCGATATCATGATCTACGGCCATACCCATGTGCCTCTCGACGAGACGCGGGGCGGCATCCGTTTCTTGAATCCCGGCTCGGTCTCGATCCCGAAGAACGGCTCCGGGCACGGCTATATCATCCTCGAGAACGGGGTCTTCACATATAAGACCCTGGACTGATCCGTACTTTTTATTTCCCCGAAAGCAGATTTTATACTTTGTTAATTGACTAATTATATTTTGCACAATATAATAGGGTAAAATCAATTGCAGGAGGTATAAACCATGAAGAATCTGTCCGTTCCTCAGAAAATATGCAGTTATATACTTAAGACCGTGACCGTCCTGTCCGCTCTGATAGGTACCTTCCTCAGCTATTATGCCGGCAGGCACAGCTTTATGGGCGGCAGCAGGGTATTTATGTTTTTCACCATACAGTCCAATATCGCGATCGCCGTTATATGCGCGATCGGATGCGTTATGATGCTCCGCGGGCGCGATGCCGGCAAAGTATGGCCCGTCATTAAATTCGTCGGCACCATATCCATAACCCTCACCGGCGTGGTATTCGGTTTTGTTCTCGCGCCGACACTCGGCGGGCAGGCATGGAATATCCAGAACACACTTACCCATCTGGTCGTTCCGGTTGCCGCAGTCCTCGACTTTTTCGTTGTGAGCACCGCATTTGAGATCAAAAAAAGGAATGACCTGTTCGTTATCATTCCTCCCATCCTGTACGCTGTCTATGCCGGCATCGGATATGTCCGCGGCTGGCAGTTTATCGAAGGCATCAATTATCCTTATTTCTTCCTGAACTGGGGCAGCCCCGCAGGTGCCTTCGGATTTTCGAACGAGCTGCCCTTCATGGGCACGGCCTGGTGGATCGTCGCGCTGCTGTTCTTCCTCCTTGCGATCGGATATATTTATCTTCTGATCGCGGACGGCATAAGGCGCATCGGTAAGAAAGCCGCATAACGCTTGACTTCCCGCAGATCCGGCATTCCGGCTATGTCACGATTAAAAGGAGCGGTTCCTTACGGAGCCGCTCCTTTTGCGTCTGTATATGCGCTTATGATCCTTATTTCTTGAAGTATCTGTTGTACAGACCCTCAAATGCCTTTCCGTGGCGTGCCTCATCGCGGGCCATCTCATGAACGGTGTCATGGATGGCGTCAAGATTTGCTGCCTTGGCGCGCTTAGCGAGATCGGTCTTGCCTGCGGTAGCGCCGTTCTCGGCATCAATTCTCATCTCGAGGTTCTTCTTGGTGGAATCGGTAACGACCTCACCGAGCAGCTCGGCGAACTTCGCAGCGTGCTCAGCCTCTTCGTA
>JAGCSS010000166.1 GCA_017964055.1 Lachnospiraceae bacterium | reverse complement strand
CGTGCAGAAGGGCGCGGGCGAGAAGTACCGCGGAGTCGAGATCGATATGACGCTGCTCCCGAAGGTTAAGATCGAGGTTGTAGTCAGCGAGATCCCTGTCGACAAAGTCATCGAAACCGCAAAGAAAGCGCTTTATACCGGCCGTATCGGCGATGGCAAGATATTCGTATATCCTGTCAGCCGTGTCGTAAAGATCAGGACGGGCGAAGAGAATTACGCGGCTTTGCAGGACGTAGAATAACGTTGACAGGTAACCTCCGGTTTGTGATTATTCGCAATTTTTGTATTGACACTTTAAAGCGGCAGAGATATAATGGCTTCATTGAAAAGGCAATGGCGCCCCGGAGGAAACTCCCGGGGCGCTTTCTCTGTTTTTTGGGGGCTTTTTCGGCAGCATAAAACAACAGGCGGTGAAGGATCATGACCGGTACGGCATCGGAAGACAAATTGCATGAAGAATGCGGCGTTTTCGGCATATATGCGCAGGAAGGCGCCGAAGCGGCAAAAGACATTTATCACGGTCTTACCGCGCTGCAGCACCGGGGACAGGAATCTGCGGGGATATCGGTTTCGGATACTCAGGGGCCCAAGGGCAACGCCATGACGCGGAAGGGTATGGGACTGGTAAGTGAGGTATTTTCCTCATCGGATATCGAAGCCCTGAAAGGCAACATAGCCGTCGGACATGTCCGCTATTCGACTACGGGAGGCAGTATCCCGGAAAACGCGCAGCCGATCACCATGAACTATATAAAGGGCATGATCTCACTGGTCTATAACGGCAATCTCGTAAATACCAAAGCCCTTAAGGAAAAGCAGATGTATCGCGGACAGGCGCATTTTACCACATCCGATTCTGAGGTGATAGCTTATGAGATCATCAGCGCAAGGATCGGCTCAGACAGTATTGAGAACGCAGTTCTTGCCGCAGCGAAAAACCTTAAAGGCGGTTACGCGCTGATCGTCATGAGCCCGAGAAAGCTCGTGGCACTCAGGGATCCGTTCGGGATAAAGCCGCTGATCATGGGGCGGAGGGACAATGCGTACATCATCGCGTCGGAGAGTGCCGCGATAGAGGCTGTCGGAGGCGAGATAGTCAGGGACATAGAGCCCGGAGAGATGGTCACGTTCGGCACCGACGGAATAAAGTCGGACAGGAGCCTTTGCGGATCGAAGCATGCGCACTGTGCTTTTGAATACATATATTTTGCGAGAGCGGATTCGCGCATCGACGGTGTTGAAGTCCGTGACGCGAGGATCGAGGCAGGCAGACTGCTGGCGGCGGAGGATAAGGTTGAAGCGGATATCGTCGTTGGCGTTCCCGATTCGGGTCTGCTGGCTGCGGAAGGATATGCCGGGGCGTCCGGGATTCCTTTTGCGATAGGATTTCATAAAAACAGCTACATCGGAAGAAGCTTTATAAAGCCTTCCGACAGTGAGCGTCAAACGGCGGTACATATGAAGCTGAGCGTGCTGAAATCCGTCGTAAACGGGAAACGCATCGTACTGATCGATGATTCGATCGTGCGCGGCACCACGATGCGGCAGATAATCGAAATGCTGAGGAACGCGGGAGCAAAAGAAGTACATGTGCGTATAAGCTCTCCGCCGTTCCTGTATCCGTGTTATTACGGTACGGACGTGCCTACAGCCAAACAGCTCATCGCGTCGGAGCATTCGACCGAAGAGGTATGCGGACGTATAGGCGCCGATTCACTGGCATATCTGAGAGTTGAGGATCTGAGTGTGATGGCAGGCGGCCTGAGCTTGTGCAAGGCTTGTTTTGACAATGTTTATCCCATAGATGTTTCGGAGGGAAGATAAATGGCGGATATCATTAATAAGATTGAAAAACAGGGGCTTTACCGCCCGGAATTTGAGCACGATAACTGCGGTATCGGAGCGATCATAGACATAGAGGGCAAGGCGAGCCATGCCCTGGTTTCCGACGCGCTTTCGATCGTCGAGAATCTCGAGCACAGGGCGGGCAAGGATGCGGAAGGCAAAACGGGTGACGGTGTCGGCATACTTACCCAGATCCCCCATGCATTTTTCGTAAAAAAGCTGAAAGAGCAGGGCGTTGCGCTCCCCGGCCCCAGACAGTACGGTGTCGGAATGTTCTTTTTCCCGCAGAACGATCTGGATATGCGTCAGGCAAAGTCGATGTTCGAGATCATCGCGAGAAAATCGGGGCTTAAGATCCTGGCCTGGAGAAAGGTCGAGACAGAACCCGACGTGCTCGGCAGCAGGGCCAGAGAGTGCATGCCGGCTATTTATCAGGCATTCATCGCCAGACCCGAGGGGATCAAAGAGGACCTTGATTTTGACAGGCAGCTCTACATTCTCAGAAGGGAGTTTGAACAGTCCAGCGCCAATACCTACGTGCCTTCGCTTTCATGCAGGACCGTTGTCTATAAGGGCATGTTCCTTGTGGGGCAGCTCCGCACGTTCTTCGCGGACCTGAGGGATGAGTCCTATGAGTCCGCCATAGCCATGGTACATTCGCGTTTTTCGACCAATACTATGCCCAGCTGGAACAGGGCGCATCCCAACAGATTCATCGTTCACAACGGCGAGATCAATACTATAAAGGGCAATACGGACAAGATGCTCGCGCGCGAGGAGACCATGCATACTTCGGCTTTTTCGGCCGAGGATATGACCAAGGTCCTTCCCGTTATCTCACAGAGCGGCTCCGACTCCGCGATGCTCGACAATGTGCTGGAATTCCTCGTAATGAGCGGTATAGACCTTCCGCTCGCGATGAGCATCATGATCCCGGAGCCCTGGGCGCACAATGAGACGCTCACGCAGGAAGAGAGGGATTTCTACCAGTATTACGCAACGATGATGGAGCCTTGGGACGGTCCCGCGTCGATCCTTTTCTCGGACGGCGATGTGATGGGCGCGATCCTCGACCGCAACGGACTCAGGCCCTCCAGATACGTTGTTACCGATGACGGAAGGCTGATCCTTTCATCCGAGGTAGGTGTTCTGCCTCTGGACGAGAGTCATATCGTAAAGAAAGAGAGACTTCATCCCGGCAAGATCCTGCTTGTCGATACGAAGCAGAAGAGAGTTTTCGTCGATGAGGAGATCAAGGAAAAATACGCGCTTTCCGAGCCTTTCGGCGAGTGGCTCGACAGCAATCTGATACATCTGGCGGATCTGAAGATCCCCAACAGGAAGGTGCCCATGCTTGCGGGCAAGGTAAGGTCACGTCTGCAGAAGGCCTTCGGCTATACATGGGAGGATTATTACGACGGCATCAGGAACATGGCGCTGACCGGCAGCGAGAGCATAGGCTCGATGGGTGTCGATACGCCCATAGCAGCGCTGTCAGACAAGTACCAGCCCCTGTTCTACTATTTCAAGCAGCAGTTCGCTCAGGTAACGAACCCTCCGATCGACGCGCAGCGCGAGGAGATCGTGACCTCGAGGACCGTATATGTCGGCAAGAACGGCAATCTGCTCGAGCAGAAGCCCGGCAACTGCCACGTGCTTAAGATCAACAATCCGATCCTCACCGACCTCGATCTTTTGAAGATAGAGAGCATGAAGAGGGACGGCTTTAAGGTATCAAAGGTTTCGACCCTGTATTATAAGAGCTCCCCGATGAAGATGGTCTTAAAGCACCTCTTCCTCGAGGTGGACAAGGCCTACAAGGAGGGCGCGAACATTCTGATCCTCTCCGACAGGGGAGTGGACGAGAACCATGTCGCTATACCGTCGCTGCTGGCGGTCGCCGCGGTTCACAAGCATCTCGTCGATACGAGGAAATGCACCGCGATGTCGCTGATACTTGAATCGGGCGAGCCCAGACAGGTACATCATTTCGCGGCACTCCTCGGTTACGGCGCATCGGCGGTAAATCCTTATCTTGCGCACGCAACGATCGCGCAGCTGATCGAGGATGAACTGCTCGACAAGGATTACTATGCGGCCGTTGACGATTATGACGACGCGATCCTTTTCGGTATCGTAAAGATCGCTTCGAAGATGGGCATCTCCACGATCCAGTCCTATCAGGGCAGCAAGATTTTCGAGGCGATAGGCATCTCGCCCGAGGTCATTGACGAGTATTTCACGGGTACCGTAAGCCGTGTAGGCGGCATCACGCTCGAGGATATAGGCAGAGCGGCCGACGCGCAGCACAGCCGTGCGTTCGATCCTCTGGGACTGGATGTGAATCTGGAATTCACCGCTCTCGGAAGGCATAAATCGAGAAGCCGCGGTGAGAACCACAGGTATAATCCCGAGACCATACATGCGCTGCAGACCGCGACAAGAGAGGGCAATTACGAGCGCTTTAAGGAATACACGAAGCTCGCGGACGCGGAGCGGACGGGGTATTTGAGGACTTTGCTCGATTTCTGTGAGGCGGCGGAGAAGGTTCCGCTCGATGAGGTAGAAGACGAGTATTCGATAGTAAAGCGCTTCAAGACAGGCGCAATGTCATACGGCTCCATATCCGAGGAAGCACATGAGACACTTGCGATCGCGATGAACCGCCTTCAGGGCAAGTCAAACAGCGGTGAGGGCGGCGAGAGCGAGGAAAGGCTGATGTCCGCGGGGACCGATCATGACAGGAGCTCGGCGATCAAACAGGTCGCGAGCGGACGTTTCGGCGTGACCAGCAGGTATCTCGTGAGCGCAAAGGAACTGCAGATAAAGATGGCGCAGGGCGCGAAGCCCGGAGAGGGCGGACATCTGCCCGGCAAGAAGGTCTATCCGTGGATCGCGAAGACCAGGCATTCAACACCCGGCGTGAGCCTTATATCACCTCCTCCGCATCACGATATCTATTCGATCGAGGATCTGGCACAGCTGATCTACGATCTGAAAAATGCGAACAAAAACGCCAGGATATCGGTAAAGCTGGTTTCCGAGGCAGGAGTGGGAACCGTAGCCGCAGGCGTCGCAAAGGCGGGAGCGGGAGTGATCCTGATCTCGGGCTAGGACGGCGGAACCGGAGCAGCTCCTCTGTCCTCGATCCACAACGCGGGACTTCCCTG
>JAGCSS010000165.1 GCA_017964055.1 Lachnospiraceae bacterium | reverse complement strand
TGCTCAACGGCGAGCGCGTGAACCTCATTATCAACCTTTCCTACAGTACGGGAAAGGGCAGTGTGATCGGCGCGGAGCCCATATATGACAACAGTGTCACAGAGACAGAGTTCAGAGGTCTCGTTGATATCGCAAACGGCGACGTGATCGATTTCCTCTGTGATTATTACGCATACGACGGCAGCTACCTCGACAGCTACAAGCTCGGCGACCGCCTGACCGTAAACGGCGCGCTCAAAGTCAGCGACACTTACGTCGGGCAGAAGATGGTCGGCCTTTACAAACTCACCGACATCTACGGGCAGAGCTACTGGACCGAGAAATTTAATAAATAAGTCAGAATATCAAGAAGAGAAGACATGGGGACGGTTCTTTTCCAAACTTAAAAAATGAATAAAATGTGAATTCTACAGCTTTGGACTTGCAAAAAAGTGATTCAATTGTTACAATATTGTTACGAAATTAATTCGAAGGGTAACATTGTATCATGAAACTGTCCAAAGCTGTACGCATTTTTATAGCGATCTTACTTGTCTGCGCATTCATCCTCCCCGAGGGAGTCAGTGTCAGCGCAGCTTCATATAAAACCGGTATCTATAAGATAAACACTCAGGAGTCACCCCTTAATATCAGGTCCTGCTACGGCAGCGAATACATGAAGGTCGGCTCCGTACCCAAGGGCAAACAGGTCAACGTTACATTTGTCAGCTCTAACGGCTGGGGGAAGATCGTTTACGGCGACGCACACGGATGGATCTCGCTCGAATACTGTAAGTATGTAGGACCAGCAGAGGAGGCTACTGTATCGGCTTCCAAGGCAAAGGTTGACAAGACTTACGCCGTATCGGCAGCCAATCTGACATGGGTTACTGGCTGGAAGCAGGAGTATTCCAAAACCAGCGGTCTGTGCACTTCATCGGCTACCGCATCGCTGCTCAGACGCCGTCAGGCAGCCGAAGGCAGGCCCGTAACCTTTACATTCGGTGATGTCCGCGCTGCGATGGGCGGCAATCCGATCCCCGACAAAAACGGCAAATATGAGAGCTGCAGCTCTTATTTTTCTGATGTTACTCCTTTTACCCACGAGGACGTAGCGACCGGCGCGGCCGTTACGTATTACCTTAAAAAAGAGACAGAGACCACTCATTCGCATAACCGTGAGTACGTAGCGGATCTGCTCGATGTGCATCCCGAAGGCGTGGTTGTTTACACCAGATACGGAAGCAGCGGAAAGCACGCGGTGCTCATTTCGGATTATGTCCGCAACAAGGACGGCTCGCTCACATTCTACGCTTACGATCCCGCAAACGGCACTGGCAGGAGAAAGCTTCAGGACACCTGGATCATGACCAAGATCAGTTCGGTCGGAGCGTTCTTCGCAAACGTTATCTCGATATGGTATGTTCAGGGCGAGCTGACAGTCGATGACGGATATTTTGCGTATCCCGGATACGAGGTTGTTAATTCCCAGATGACCGTCGCAAAAAAGAAGACTTATGTTTATTCCGAGGCCGATACCGCATCGGAACGCATCGAGAAGCTCGCGAAGGGCGACACGATCGACGTGGCATACAGATTTACCGCGGACGACGGCGTGGTATGGTACATTACGGGAGCAGGCTTCTTCATCGAAGGCGACAGACTTTCGACAAAATAACGGACTAATAACAGGGTACCCGAAGGATGAGACTTCGGGTACTTTCTTTATATTTGCATTTTGTGTAAATAGGAGTAAAATATATGGTGTTGTATTATGTGTAAACGAAGAATAAACAGTAATTTCGGGAGAAAACATAGATGAAGATAATTGTTATAGGATGCGGAAAGATCGGACTTTCGCTGGTAAAGCAGCTGACGCAGGAGGGACATATCGTAACCGTGATAGATAAGAACTCCACACGACTGAAGACTGCGCTTTCAAACCTCGACGTCATGTCATATACGGGTGACGGCACCAGTTCCGTTACGCTTCGCGAGGCAGGCATAGGTGACGCGGACCTGATGGTGGCCGTTATGGATTCTGATGAGATGAACCTGCTGTGCTGTGTGATCGCGCAGAAGGTCAGCAAATGCCGCACCATCGCGCGTGTCCGCAATCCCATTTACAACTCCGAGATAGAGTTTTTAAAGAACGAACTTGATATCTCGATGATATTTAACCCCGAGCTGACAGCGGCCGAGGAGATCGCGAGAATATTCAATTTCCCTTATGCGACCAAGATAGATGTATTCTCGAACCGCAAGGTTGAGATGGTACATTTCAAGATCAAACTCGACTCCAAACTCTCAAAGCTCCATATCGTCGACATCAGGGCAAAGTATAACGCGAACGTGCTGGTCTGCACGGTGACCCGCGGCGACAGGACCATCATCCCGGGCGGTGATTTCATACTCGAGCAGGGCGATCTGGTCGGTATCGTGGGAGCGCGCACCGAGATAAACAAGTTCTTCAAGATGTTCGGCGTAGGTACCGACAGGGTTCCCGACGCGATGATCGTCGGAGGCGGCAAAATAGGCTATTTCCTTGCGAAAAAGCTTATCGAGTCGGGCATTAAGGTCAAGATCGTTGAGGCTGACCGCGACAGATGCGAGTTCCTTGCGGACGTTATTCCGGAAGCCGATATCATCAACGGCGACGGCACCGACCGAAACCTGCTGATGGAAGAGGGACTCGGCAACGCATCCGGCTTTGCGGCGCTTACCAGCATTGACGAGGAGAATATCCTGCTGAGCCTGTTCGCGATCGATCATGTCAGAGCCAAGACTGTCACAAAGGTAAACAGGATCAATTACGACGAGGTTATCGACAGACTTAATCTCGATACGATCATCAACCCCAACAAGGTTTCCAACGATCTGCTCATACAGTTCATCAGATCGATGGATTACACAAAGGATTCCGACATAGAGAATTACCGCAAGATAGGCGATGATGAGGCCGAGGCGATGGAGTTCATCGTAAAGGACGGCTCTCATGTGGTCGATATCCCGCTGATGCAGCTCAAAAAGAAAAAGGATGTGCTGATCTGCTGCATTACGCGTGACAAAAAGATCATCATCCCCGGCGGACAGGATCTGATAAAGGTCGGAGACAGGGTGGTCATCGTGCACACCACCTCGGACATCAATAATATCGACGACATACTCGAATAAGCACTGTCGCGTATATTGATAAACGGGGAGATAATTTATGAATTACGGAGTAATAATCTATATACTGGGACTTCTGATGAAGGCCGAGGCAGCCTTCCTGATGTGCCCGTTCGTGGTGGGACTGATCTACCGCGAGAATACGGCATGGAGCTATCTGATCACCGCCGCGATATGTCTTGCGCTCGGTATCGTTATGTCGTGGAGAAAGCCCAAAAAAGGCGGACTTTATCTGAAAGAGGGCTATTTTGTAGTGGCTCTCGGATGGCTGATAATGTCCATGCTGGGTGCGCTTCCGTTTATTATGACGGGAGAGATACCCAAATACATCGATGCGCTGTTTGAGACGGTTTCGGGTTATACGACGACCGGAGCCACGATACTTGCCGATGTCGAAGTTCTGACGCATGCCACGCTGTTCTGGAGGAGCTTCCTGCATCTGTTGGGAGGCATGGGAGTATTCGTATTCCTTTCGGGACTGCTGCCCATGCTCGGCGGCAACTCGGTCAACCTCATGAAGGCGGAGTCTACTGGACCGTCCGTGGATAAGCTGGTTCCGAGGATCAAGGATACCGTAAGGATCCTGTACTCGGTATACCTGATGATGGGACTTACCGAAGTGCTTCTGCTGCTCATATTCGGCATGGATCTGTTCTCGAGCCTTACGCTGACCTTCGGCACTATCGGTACCGGCGGTTTCGGAGTGCTCAATTCGAGCATAGGCTCGTATTCGCCCGCAGTACAGTGGACGATCGGTATATTCATGCTGCTGAGCGGTATGAACTATTCGCTGTATTTTCTGCTGCTTCGCAGAAAGTTCAAGCAGGCGTTCGGCATGGAGGAGATCAGGCTGTATCTCAGCATCACTTTCGTTGCATGCGCGCTGATAGTGCTGAACCTCGGCAGGTTTTATTCGACCTTCGGAGAGACCGTCAGACAGACGTTCTTCCAGGTTTCATCATTGCTTACGTCTACGGGTTACGCGACCACCGACTTTGATCTGTGGCCCGAGTTTTCCAAAACGATACTTATCGTGGTCATGATCATCGGTGCCTGCGCGGGCTCAACCGGCGGCGGTATCAAGATGAGCCGTCTGCTGATCCTGTTCAAGGCCGCGCGCAAGCAGAACCAGATATTTATCCATCCTCGCGCCGTCAAAAAGATCAAAATGGACAACAATGTTGTCGATCACGACGCGGTTCGTGCGACCAACGCTTATATCTCGCTGTTTTTCGCCGTTTTGTTCATATCGGTGCTGCTGATATCTCTGGATGAGCACGATTTTATGACGAATTTTACGGCGGTTGTTGCTACACTTAACAACATGGGTCCCGGATTTAATCTCGTAGGACCTACCTGCAACTATTCGTTCTTCTCGGTAGGCTCAAAGATTGTGCTGATCTTTGATATGCTCGCGGGACGTCTGGAACTGTTCCCGATGCTGCTGCTCATCATGCCGAGAAGCTGGAGGAGGTACCTATAACATGATCTTACATGCCCAAAAGGGAAGCGACATCGCGGCACTGCTCAAAGATGCGGGCTTTCCTTTCCTCTGCGGCGGCACGGGATCATGCGGTAAATGCAGGATCAGGGTCCTGTCGGGGGAGGTAAGCATCACCGATGCCGACAGGACGTTTTTTAGTGAAGAAGAGCTGAAAGACGGCATGAGGCTTGCCTGTATGACCGGCCCGGCCGAAAGCGACCTCGAGATAGAGTATGAGCTGCCCGATGAGGATATATACATTCCTGCCGATACCAGCGGGGAGAGCGGCCATAAACCGGTAGGGGCCGATGCTGAGGGCAAATCGGTGCTTTCAGAAACAGGCTCAGCAGCGTTTGACATCGCTATCGATATCGGAACCACGACTATAGCGGCGGCTGCGGTCGACAGGCATACAGGTCAGATCATAGCCGTAAAGACAGGCATAAACCATCAACGCAGCTTCGGCGCGGATGTAATATCAAGGATAGTTGCATCAAATCTGGGCAGCGGACCGAAGATGAGAGACGCTGTGATCACGGACATCAATGCCCTGATAGAAGCGATAATGACCGGGCATTCGCTGACAGCGGCCGGACTCGGCAGGATCGTTATAGCCGGGAATACTACGATGCAGCATATATTTGCGGGATATTCGTGCGAAGGACTGGGGACGGCGCCTTTTACGCCTGTTTCCACGGCGCTTACCGATACGCCTTCGGGGCTGCTGCTTCCCGGGATATCGGCCTTTGTAGGCGCGGATATCGTCGCGGGCATATATTCCTGCGGATTCGGAGATGAGCTGAGCCTGCTGATAGACCTCGGCACGAACGGGGAACTGGCTCTCGGAACAAAGGATAAGATACTGGTAGCGTCTACTGCGGCGGGACCCGCATTTGAAGGCGGAAATATAAGCTGCGGGACGGCAGGCATACCCGGCGCGATATGCGATGTGACACTTTGCGATGAGGATGGGAAAGAGCCGATAGTACTGAAACTCATCGGAGACGCGGAAAAACCGGTCGGGATATGCGGCACGGGCGTTATAGCGCTGGTAGCCGAACTGATAAAGCAGGGGCTTGTCGATGAGACGGGACTGCTCGATGAAAGGCTGCGCGGCAGGATCAGGCTGTCCGCGGACGGGAAAGTCACATTTACCCAGAAGGATATCAGAGAACTGCAGCTGGCAGCGGCCGCGGTAAGAGGCGGGATAGAGACGCTGCTTGAAGAGTACGGCGCGGCTGCAGGCGATATAAAGCATGTATTCATAGCCGGAGGCTTCGGAACGGAGCTGGATCCGGATAAGGCAGTCACGATAGGGCTGCTGCCCGCGGAACTGGCGGATAAATGCGTGAGTGTCGGCAATTCGTCGCTCTCGGGTGCCATAAAATATGCCTCCGACCCTGTTGGAGCGGAGGCACTCATGAATATCGTAAAAGTCAGTCGTGAAATAATCTTAGCGGACAGTGAGGCGTTCAAGGCTCATTTTATGGAGCACATGAACTTTGCTCATTTATGATCGCCCTGACCGTAGTAGGCATTGGCGCCGTGTTTGCGCAGATAATGCTTGTCGAGGAGCGAGTTGGGCACTGGTTTGATGCCGCAGTTTGACAGCGAGAGATTGTGCCATGCCATGAAAGCCACTTCCTCGAGTACGATAGCGTTCTCGACGGCTTTTTCGGGGGATTTGCCCCATGTAAAAGGACCGTGGGATTTCAGCAGTACAGCGGGAACGTCCATGGGCTTGATGCCGCGTGACTTGAATGTTTCGATGATCACTTTGCCGGTATTGGCCTCGTAGGCTTCGGCGATCTCTTCATCGGAGAGGCAGCGTGCGCAGGGCACGGGGCCGTAGAAATAGTCGGCATGAGTGGTTCCGAGTGCGGGAATGTCCATTCCCTGCTGGGCCATGATGGTTGCCCATCTCGAATGTGTATGAACGATGCCGCCGAGCTCGGGATACTCACGGTACAGAGCCAGATGAGTGGGAGTGTCGGAGGACGGATTCAGGGTTCCCTCTACACGGTTCCCGTCGAGGTCGAGAACCACCATATCCTCAGGCTTCATGGTATCGTAGGATACGCCCGAGGGCTTGATGACAACGAGTCCCTTTTCACGGTCGATACCCGAAACATTGCCCCAGGTAAGTGTGATCAGATTGTTTTTCGGTAAAAGAAGATTGGCGTCACAGACGCGCTTTTTCAGTTCTTCCAGCATGTTGCGGTCCTTTCTTGTCTGAGTATTAAGGCTTTGC
>JAGCSS010000164.1 GCA_017964055.1 Lachnospiraceae bacterium | reverse complement strand
ACCTTGTACTCGGGAAGGTTCTGACTGAGCAGCCAGTTAACAGCTGTCTCGCCTTCCTTTGCCATGTCAGAAACAACCGCTGCCTCATAGAGGTCTTCGCTTACATCGATCATACGGTCGAATAAGTAAACCTTGATGCCGGCTTCCTTAGCCTTCTTGAGAACTGCATCCCATCCTGTAGTCTCAGCTGCGGAAATGAGCAGGTAATCAACACCCTCGGTGATGAAGCCCTGAGCAGCCTGAAGCTGATCATCGTTCTTGATGCTGTAGTAGGTCTTCAGATCATAGCCGTTTTCCTTTGAGAAAACTGCTTCCATGTCCTTAACGTTAGCCTAGCGGTAACCGGACTCCTAAGGGGGGTTGTTAACAACGCCGAACTTGATGTTTCCCGACTTCTTTGAGCATGCGCTCATCGAAAATGCCAGGATAAGAACCAAAACGATTGACAGAACCTTTGAAATTTTCCTCATTACATTCTCCTCCTTATGTTTAGCGGCACTTTGCCGTCTGAAAAAAGGATATCCGATTTATCGGAGGAGGTAAATCAACGTTCGTTTCGTCTTGGTTGAATTTTATATCGTATTCTTACACGTTTTCGCAAATTGGTTGATTATTGTTTTACACGGGTTGATTTTGATACTGCGTACGATATTCCGATGGTGTCATCCCGACATTTTTCTTGAAAATATAGCTGAAATAATGCGCGTCGTTGTAGCCGGACTCCCGCGCTATCTGCGAGGTCTTGGAGTTCGTCTGGCGCAGCAGTTCCTTCGCTTTGTTCAGCCGCAGATAGATCAGATACTCGGTAAAGGTCTGCCCGTTCTGCTGCGAAAAAACAGTAGAAAAACGGCTGTTGCTCATATTCACTGCTTTTGCTACGTCCTGCAGCATCAGGTTGGGATCGGTGAAATGCTGCGCCATATAGAGCTTCGCGTCACTGATCACTGAAGGTGTCCTGCGGTCGTCCGCAGGCTCGCCCATCTCGCGCACGCCCAGGATTATCGCCTTTTCGTCGGTGCGCTCCGCGAGCAGATGGCGGATATGCCTGGCCGCCCTGAAACTGTTGTATATCCTGGCCGGCTCGTCAACTATATCGCCAATGCCCACGCGTATGCCCGTGCAGCCGCAGCGCTCGAGCTCCCTTACCAGGGAAGATGCAAATGCATAGGCCCTCTCTTCCGCGTCCTCCGCCGTATCTCCGAGCACCAGCAGCCTGGTCCCCGTCCTGCCGGGCGAAGACAAAACGATGCCGCCGCTGCTGTCGGCGAGCGAAGCCGCAGCCTCCTGTCCCTCACCCGTAGGATCGAACGCGGCATCAGTCACGGCATAATACTTCGCCGGCACCGGGCAGCCCATGGCCGCCAGCTGTTTGAGCACATTGCCCGCGTCCTCTTCGGCCGCCTCATCGGAAAACAGCGAACCTATCAGCTTTTCCTTTAAGAACCTGCCGTCGCTTTCCATCCTGGCGCGCAGGCTCGCCGCGTGCTCTAAGGTTTTTCGCTCCTCCGCCAGCTGGGCGCTCACTTTGTCCAGTACGGCACGGAGCTCACCGGCATTGATGGGCTTAAGCATGTATTCCCTGACGCCCAGCTGAATGCACTGTCTCGCATATTCAAACTCATCGTAGCCGCTCAGGACTATGATCCCTATCCAGGGCATCTGCGCGCGCAGGGTCCTGCACAGCTCTATTCCGTCCATAAATGGCATCTTGATATCGGTGATCACGATGTCCGGGTTTGTGTCCCTGATCATCGGAAGCGCCATTTCCCCGTCGGGCGCCTCACCGACCAGCGTATACGGAGTCTCATCCCACGGGAAGGACTCTCTGATGCCCTCCCTTACGACTATCTCGTCATCAGCCAGAAACACTTTCATTGTCGGAAATCTCCTCTCTCGTACGGCACGGCACCTTAAAGCTTACCTCGGTACCGTCGGCGCCGCTTTCGATCTGCAGGCCTTCTGCCTGGTTATAATAAAGACGTATCCTCAAATTGACATTGACCAGTCCGAAACCGCCCGAACCCTCGCTGACCGTGGGCCGGCCCTGCTTCATCCTCTCGCTGAGCGCTTTAAGCTGCTCCGCGGTCATGCCCGAGCCCGTATCGCGGACGCTGAATATGAGGAATCCGTCCTCAAGCCTTCCCGATACGCTTATCGTTCCGCCGCCCCTCTTGATCTTGATGCCGTGGTAGAGTGCGTTCTCAACAAGAGGCTGCAGCAGGAGTTTAAGTATATAATAATCGCCGATCTCATCGGGTATGTCGATCTCGTAATGCATGATGTCGCGGTACCTGGTCTGCTGGATCTTCAGATACCCCTCGATATGCTTCTTTTCCTGGCTGATCGGGATCCAGTCGGCGCCGGACGAAAGGCTGATCCTGAAGAAATCGGAGAGCGCGCTGGTCAGGTGGATTACCTCGTCCTTTTCGCCGGCTTCGGCCTTCCACACGATCGCGTCGAGAGTATTATAGAGGAAATGTGGATTGATCTGCGCCTGCAGGGTCCTCAGCTCCGCCTTTCGCAGATTCCTGCCGTCGCGCAGACTCTGCTCCATCATATTTTCCAGATGGTCCGCCATCGTATTGACCTGCATGGTCAGGTTCCTGAGCTCCGAAACATCGGTGT
>JAGCSS010000022.1 GCA_017964055.1 Lachnospiraceae bacterium | reverse complement strand
TTTTTAATTCAATACCCCCAATATAATTGATAATGTAATGAAAAACCGCCCAATGTACGGATATTCGGCAGCGGACGGCCAAATCGCGAAACAATTCGCGGACATAATTGATCATTTGGAGGAGGTACATTATGAAAAAACGTTTTGTGGCAATCGTACTGGTTGCGGTTCTCGCGCTCTCATGTCTGGCAGCGTGCGGAAAGAAGGATGAGGGTCCTCTTACTCTGGTTTATGCGGAGGTTAATCCCCAGGATACCATCGTTGGTCAGGTAGCGGCCGATTTCAAGGCAAAGGTTGAAGAGCTCTCCAAGGGCAAGATCATCATTGATGTTCAGTACAGCGGTGTTCTCGGTTCCGAGAACGATGTACTTGACGCTATGCTCGCAGGCGCAGGTTCGGCGGACATTTCGAGAATCTCGGCATTCTCGCTCACCTCTTACGGCGCGGAGAAGTCGGTTCTTCTTTCTCTCCCTTACACATTTGAGTCGAGAGATCATTTCTGGAAGTTCGCTACCAGCCCGCTGGCAGAGGAGTTCCTCAATGAGTCCTATGAGAAGAAGCTCGGCGTTAAGGGCCTTTTCTACGGCGAGGAAGGTTTCCGTCATTTCTTCACAAAGACACCCGTTAACAGCATCGGCGATCTCGCAGGCATGAAGCTGCGTGTTTCGAACGACCCCGTTATGAACGGTCTCGTTAAGGGCCTTGGCGCATCGCCCACAGTTGTTGCTTTCGGCGAGCTCTATTCCGCTCTTTCCACCGGCGTTGTTGACGGTGCCGAGCAGCCCATCGCAAACTACAAGTCGAACTCGTTCCCCGAGGTTGCCAACAACATGATCCTTGACGGCCACACCCTCGGCGCTATCGAGATCGTAGTTGCCACTCCCGTTTGGGACAAGCTCACAAAGGACCAGCAGAACATCCTCATGGAAGCCGGCAAGTACGCTCAGGAGAACAACAAGAAGAACTCGCAGGCAAAGGAAGACGAGGTTCTGAAGGAGCTCAAGGCTAACGGCTGCAATATCGTTGAAGTAACCGATATCACACCCTGGCAGGATGCTGTTAAGGACGTTATCACCGAAAACACAAAGGGCCTGGAAGACTTATATCAGAAGATTCTTTCTTCAAAATAAACACTGATTGATTGTCGAAGGCGCATGGACGGACATCTGTGCGCCTTTGATTTTTAAGGAACGGAGATATGTATGAAGGGTTTTTTGACTTCGCTTGACAGGCTCAAACCCGCTTATGACGCGGTTTATAAAGCAGTCCTGTTCATATGCAAGATATTTCTTATCGGTGATATCCTCATCACCTGTCTGGCGGTACTGGGCCGCTTTGTGCCCGCTATCCCCGACCCGGCATGGACCGAAGAGGTCGTGCTTACTCTGATGACCTACATGGCCGTGCTTTCAGCGGCTCTCGCGATCAGAAAGGGCAGCCATATCAGGATGACTTCGTTTGACAAATACATCTCGAAAAAGGCATTGAACGTGCTCGACCTGATCTCGCAGATCGCGGTCCTTGCGTTTGGCGTTGTAATGCTGGTCGTAGGCTGGAAATACGCGACGGGCATCGGCGCGAAGGGCACCTACATCAGTATGCCTTTCCTGTCCAAATTCTGGATGTATTTCCCTGTTCCGCTCGCAGGCTTCGCAATGATCATCTTCGAGCTTGAAGCGATCTACAGGCAGATAAACAAAATGCTCGGCAATGAGACGGCCGGAGCCGTCAAGGAAAAGGCCGAACCCGAAAAGAAGGAGGAAAAAGCATGAGTGCGAATACAATTGCGATAATCATCCTGCTGGGCTCCTTCTTACTGATGATAGCTCTCAGATTCCCTATCGCTTATGCGGTAGGCATTTCCTCGATACTCTGCTTCCTCTACCGCGGCGTGCCGATCACGACCGTATGTCAGCAGATGGTAAAGGGCATCAACTCGTTCTCACTGATGGCGGTACCCTTCTTTATCACGATGGGCGTGCTGATGGGATCGGGCGGTATCTCGGAAAAACTGATCGACCTCGCCAATGCTTTCGTAGGCTGGATGACCGGCGGTATGGCGATGGTTAATATCGTGGCATCTTACTTCTTCGGAGGCATCTCGGGATCCGCTGCAGCGGACACCGCGTCTCTGGGCAGCATCCTGATCCCCATGATGGTCGATCAGGGCTATGACGACGATTTCTCGACCGCTGTTACGATCACTTCGTCGTGTGAGGGACTTCTGGTTCCCCCGAGCCACAACATGGTAATATACGCGATGGCAGCAGGCGGTGTATCCGTCGGCAGCCTGTTCCTCGCAGGATACATCCCCGGCGCGATACTCGCGATCTCGCTGATGGTAGGCTCGTTTATCATCTCCAAAAAGAGACATTATCCGAAGGGTGACAAATTCTCGCTGATCAAGCTCTTAAAGCAGTTGTTCAAATCCTTCTGGGCGCTGGCAGCAGTCATCATAGTCGTAGTCGGCGTTGTAGGCGGTATGTTTACGGCTACCGAGTCTGCGGCGATCGCTGTTATCTATTCGCTGCTGGTAAGCGTATTCATTTACAGGGGACTTACCTGGAAGGGCGTATGGAAAGCACTCGAACAGTGCGTTGACACGCTCGCGATCGTACTGATCCTGATCTCGACCTCATGCGCGTTCGGCTACTGCCTGACCACGCTGCATGTTCCGGATCTCGCGGCAAAGGCGATCATCGGCATCACCGACAACAAGGTCATCATTGCATTGCTGATGAACCTGATATTACTGTTCCTCGGGTGCATAATGGACATGTCGCCGATCATCCTGATCGCGACACCCATTCTGCTCCCGATAGCGACAGCGATAGGCATCAATCCGGTACAGTTCGGTATCATCATGGTACTCAACTGCGGTATCGGACTGCTGACGCCTCCCGTAGGCGCGGTACTCTTCATCGGCTCGGCTGTGGGCAAGGTTAAGATGGAAAGAGTCGTAAAAGCGACGATCCCGTTCTATGTATGCATGCTGATCACGCT
>JAGCSS010000163.1 GCA_017964055.1 Lachnospiraceae bacterium | reverse complement strand
CTCTGGTATCACGGCTACAACAATATCACAAAGGACCACATGTCCGGCTTCTACTGGGGCAGGGCAAACTGCTGGGCAGCTTTCACGATGAGCCAGGTGGGTCATATCCTCCCCGAGGCATATCTGTACCCTCAGTTCCTTGAGATCGTGGGCTCATTAAACGAACAGCTTTCCGCGCTTAAGATGTGCCAGACGGAGAACGGACTCTGGAGGACGATCCTTGACGATGAGGAGAGCTACGAGGAGATCTCCGCTTCCGCAGGTATTGCGGCAGCCATGCTCGCAAAGGGCAATCCCCTGCATACTCCTTACATCAATAAGTCGATAAAGGGCCTGCTCGAAAATGTCGCCGAGGACGGCCGCGTAATGAATGTTTCCGGCGGAACAGCGGTAATGAAGGACCGCGCCGGATACATGGGCATCAGCAAGAAGTGGATCCAGGGCTGGGGCCAGGGCATGGCACTCGCGTTCTTCGCGGGACTGCTCGATACGGCGAACCACAGAAACGACGGTGCTCTCTGATATGGAACCTTTAAAGTTTGAATTTGGCAAAAAGGCCATCGGTTCGGGGACTCTTTACGGGTGCCCTAAAGACGGCGGCAGCGCCGGGGCTTTAGATTTTGGCTTCGTTACGGATGAAAACGCTGACGGGAATGAGTTTTTAAGGATACCGGAGCTTAACAGCGGTTTCCTGAAAAACGACAATGCCGGTACAGCGCGGATCATACAGCTTGCGGACACGCCGCTGGGCGTGAAGAGTGTTTACACGGGCGACGGATCGGTTCCGGTACTGTTTAAGGCGGATGTTCCGGAAGAAGGCAATTATCTGGTAAAAGTAGTTATCAGCGCGGAAGAGGACACCGACGGATTGCTGTTCATCGGAAGGCGAAGGCTTGTGATGAAGCGGCATTTCAAGAAGGGCAGTGCTTTTGCGGGAGTTTATCCCGCCAATGCTGCACCGTTCATCCCGAGAGGAAAGGCAGAGGTCTTCGAAAGCCGCGCGATCGATGTTGCGCTGGTGGGCAGAGGTCTTGTGCTGAAGAGCATTGAGATAAAAAAGTCCGGGATCCCCTGCATCTATATAGCGGGCGATTCGACCCTGACGGACCAGAGCGCGGTCTATCCTTATGACCCCGCATGGAGCTACAGCGGCTGGGGACAGATGCTGCAGTATTTTGTCGGGACGGAAATGGCCGTTTCGAATCACGCGCATTCGGGACTTACGACCGAGAGCATGCGCAGCGAAGGGCATTACGCGATACTCTTTGACAGGATAAAAAAAGGCGACATCTGCCTGTTCCAGTTCGCGCACAACGACCAGAAACTCGATCATTTAAAGGCTTTTGAGGGCTATACGGCAAACCTTAAGCGATATATCGATGAGATAAGGAGCAAGGGAGCGACGCCTGTGATCGTATCGCCTCTGGCGCGCAATACCTGGAAGGGCGACGGCACCTACAACGACCTTCTGGAGGAATATGCGGCGGCCTGCAGGGCGATATCGGAAAAGGAAAACGTACCGTACATCGATCTGCACGCGTTCAGCATGGATTTTGTAGTGAAGAACGGACGCGAGACCGCCAGGCGATGGTATTTCCCCTCGGATTACACACATACGAACGATTACGGCGCGTACTTATACGCAGGATTCGTATATTCAAAGCTGTGCGAACTCGGGCTGCTTCCGGGGGGTGCGCAGACGGTGGATAATACGGTTATGCAGGGGGCTGCGGGTGAATGTACGGCCCTGACTGCGGGCGGAGAGTGGACACCTCCCACAGAGCCGCCGGTGCTCAGACTCCCCTCTGAAAATAAGGATACCGATGCCGAAACCACCGACGGAGCAGTAAAGGACGGGAGAAGCGCAATGCCGATAAGCATCGACCGGCCGGACGACATACTCACACGAGCGGAAGCCTTTGAAATGGTGATCGCGACCGTGAAATTCTTCCCCACGAACGTATATAACGATATGTTCGTTGATGTCGTCGGGCACGAGGTGTATGCGGGCAGCATACAGTGCGCATGGCAGAACGGGATAATCCCGGCTTCGATGTTAAACGACGCCGAAAGGCGCATCTATCCGGACAAGCCGGCAACGCTTGCCGAATTTACGGAGATATTAAGACTCGGGTACTTAAGCCGCAGACCCGCGGGCAAAGTGATAGAGAGCCTGGATACATGCGGGCTGGCTGCGGATGAGGTACTGACGAGAAAACAGGCCGCGTATATCTGCGGACAGGTAACGGTCTGAAAAAAGCTGAATACAGGACAGGAGAAAAAGGAAATGCGGGAAACAACCGGTTCATTTACTCTGCCGGGAGAGGCAGGCTATGAGGAGCTTACACTGAAGCTCGCGAAGAAATGGGGCGCAGATGTTATAAGGGACAGTGACGGAACCGTCCTTTCCGATGAGATCACAAAAGCGGGGTACGGGATCTATTCGACGATCTGTATCATCCGCGATCACAACGAATGGGCGAAAAAGCATCCCGACAAGCTCCAGCAGAGCTTCCTTATGTCGGATCCGGTGACCGCCGAAGGCAGTGAACTGACGATCAACCTGCTCGAAGGATTTTTCACGGAACAGTTCAGGATCAACGATTCGGCAGCTTCCATGGATTACTGGCAGGTTTTCGACCGCACCGCCGATAAAGAGACGGAGCGTGAAAACTGGATTTACGATAAGTCTTCCGGCTGTGTGACGGTAAAGAATACGGTGCCGTTTCACACTTATACGGTCAATTTCCTCGCGTACCGCATCTGGGAAGAGATCTCCATGTACAACCATGTGACCAACAACTGGAACAAGGAGCATCTGATGCCGATCGACCCGCGCACCGAGGAGTGCCGCGAGTATATGACAAAATGGTTCACGGACTGGTGCGAGGCGCATCCCGATACGACCGTTGTCAGATTTACCTCGATGTTCTATAACTTCGTATGGATATGGGGCAGCGATGCACGCAACAGGAACCGTTTCTCCGACTGGGGTTCGTACGATTTCACCGTAAGCCCCGAGGCACTTCATGATTTCGAGAAGGAATACGGCTATGCGCTGACATCCGAGGATTTCATCAACAAGGGCAAACTCCATGTGACGCACATGCCTCCGACAAAGAGACAGCTCGACTACATGCGCTTTACCAACAGATTCGTTGCGGATTACGGCAGGGAGCTGGTTGCGATCGCCCATAAATACGGCAAAAAGGCCTATGTATTCTATGACGACAGCTGGATCGGCGTCGAGCCCTACAGTGATCTGTTCGAAAGCTTCGGCTTTGACGGCCTGATCAAATGCGTATTCTCGGGCTTTGAAGTAAGGCTCTGTGCGGGCGCGAAGGTGGCGACGCATGAGCTGAGGCTCCATCCGTACCTGTTCCCCGTGGGACTCGGCGGAGCGCCTACGTTTTCACCCGGAGGAGACCCCGCGCTCGACGCGAAGAAATACTGGATCAGCGTAAGACGCGCACTGCTGCGTCAGCCCGTAGACAGACTCGGACTCGGCGGATATCTGCATCTGACCGAGGGCTATCCCGATTTCGTTGAGACGATCGCGGACATCATGGATGAGTTCCGCGAGATCAAGGCCATGCACGAGGACGGAGGAGTATACACTCTGCCGCTGAAGATCGCTGTGCTGCACAACTGGGGGTCATTAAGGAGCTGGACGCTTTCGGGACATTTCCACGAGACATACATGCACACGCTGATACATATCAACGAGGCGCTCTCGGGACTGCCCGTCGATGTGCGTTTTGTAAGCTTTGAGGATGTAAAGGCAGGCGCCTTGAGCGGCGTCGATGTAGTGATAAATGCCGGAAAAGCGGGAACCGCATGGAGCGGCGGAGATGCGTGGAAGGACGCCGGACTCGTGGCTCTGCTGCAGAAATGGGTAGCGGAAGGCGGCATATTCCTCGGTGTTGAGGAGCCTTCGGCGGTACCGGGCGGCATGACAGGCTTTGCGATGGCACAGGTACTCGGCATCGACCTCGACGACGGCGCCCGCGTATGTCACGGCAGATGGGCGTTCGATGTGGACGAAGAGGCGGCCGGACGTGTATTCGCAAAGGGTTCGTCCGTTCCCGCAAAGGCAGGCCTGTACCTTACCGACGGACGCGCGAAGGTACTCGGTTCGAAGGACGGCATCCCGACTCTCACCGTTCATGCTTTCGGCAAGGGCAAGGGCATTTACATGGCAGGTTTCGAGAAGAACAATGCCAATACAAGGATGCTGCTGAACCTCCTGCTCGAGGCGAAGGGCATTACAGACAGGAAGTATCTGACAGACGATCCCGATACCGAATGCGCGTATTATCCGGGCAGCGGCAGGCTCGTGCTGATCAACAATTCCGATGCGGAGAAGACGACAAAAGTAACGACCGCGAACGGAGTAAAGGAATTCACCCTGAAGCCGTTTGAGACAATAATAACCGCAGAGTGATCTGATAAGGAGGAAACGTTATGATCAAAGGATTCAAAATGAAGCTGTACCCCGGCATGGAGGCCGAGTACGAGAAGAGACACAACGAGCTGTGGCCCGAGATGAAGGATATGATCCATGAGCACGGCGGCAGCAATTACACGATCTTCCTTGACAAGGAGACGCTCACGCTGTTCGGCTATATCGAGATAACCGACGAGAAGCTCTGGAGTGAGAGCGCCGATACCGCGATCAACCGTAAATGGTGGGATTTCATGGCGGACATCATGGAGACGAATCCCGACAATTCGCCCGTAGCCATCGACCTTAAGCCTTTGTTCCATCTGGACTGAGCGGGGCTGTTCGGCGGTATGAAAGCGATAAACTGAAGATAAACTCACGAAAAGCGATATTGTATAAATAATTCGTTAAAACATCGAAGTTTTGTTGACAAAGTTCCATAAGGTCTGTATAATACGTCTATAGGTGTAACTGTGTCCCACTCTGCATTTTTGGGACTTCACAGGATATTTAGGAGGAACTGAAACTATGAAGATACTTATAGCTGAGGATGATTTCGCGAGCAGAAAATTCATGCTTCGTTTTCTGTCCAAATACGGCGAGTGCGATATCACCGTCGACGGACTTGAGGCCGTTGATGCTTTTCTTATGGCGCTCGAGGGCGGTGACGGCTACGATCTCGTATGTCTCGATATCATGATGCCCGCTTTGGACGGCTATCAGACTCTTAAGGCTATCCGTGATATTGAGAAAGAAAAGGGGAT
>JAGCSS010000162.1 GCA_017964055.1 Lachnospiraceae bacterium | reverse complement strand
TGTTCAAGGTCAATGTATTATATTGCCGCAAAGCTGTAGTATCGGCATATTACAGCCACTTTTTGCGCTTAAAGAAGATCAGGCAGCAGATCACGATCAGGATGCTCACTGCGATAACTGCCGGGTAGCCCCATACGGAGTCGAGCTCCGGCATGTACTTGAAGTTCATGCCGTACCAGCCCACGATCAGGGTCAGCGGCATAAATATCGCGGTCACGACCGTGAGCACGGTCATGATGCGGTTCTGCTTTACATCGAGGCGCGACTCGTAAGTGTCGCGGATCTGCCCCGCATAGTCCAGCAGCGAATTGACCAGATCGAAGAGTCTGGATACCCTGTTGGAGAAAAGCCTGAAGAATCGTATATTCTCCGACTTGAAGAAACTGTTCTCGTTCTCCTCGAGCTCCTGGGCCAGATCGATCAGATGGTCGTAGTGGATCCTGAGGTCGCGCAGCTCGCATCTGATGTCGTTCAGCCGCGTGATGTCCGGATCCGAGTCATTGTCGATATCCCTGTCTATGAGGTCGAGTTCCCTCTCATATTTTTCAAGCAGGGGCAGGTCCTCATGTATGATCGCCTCAAGGAAATCGTAGATAAATCTCTCCAGGCTCGGAAAACGCCATTTCTTTGTAGCGATTATCTTTTTGATCAGCTTCGATACGTTATCACCGGGATCGATGAAGACAATGCCCTTCTCATCCAGCGCGAAAGCGAATTTCCGGTACTCGCCGAAAATGTTCTTTCTGTCCGGGATCGCGAAGGTTCCCGTAACGGAATCGTAGTTAACCTCGGCCTTAGTTGTATGGACATCGAAGACTTCAACGTCCATATCTATGCCCAGGTCAAATTCCTCACGATCTGCCTGCCACTCCTGCGGCGTAAGCACGGCAACATACTGCTGCTTCTTTTTCCCGGTGCGCGCTTCGGGTCCGGTGCATTCCCGAAGAGTGCTCTCGATCACGTAATACATCTTATTCTCCTCCCAAAAGACACAGGGACGGTTCATATGTCCTCAAATTACATAACCTTCAGAAGCTCGTCTCGAACGCCGTTCAACCAGGCTCCTTCGAGGCCGAAATTCATCTCGCGGTATGACCAAGCGGATCTCGCGATATTGAATTTCACAAATGCCGAATTAATGTCCCTGTACCAGCAGATCAGATCCGCGGGCTCGGCCAGATCGATGACTCCGTACTCGCCGCAGTAGAGCGGAACATTGTTCTCCTCGGCTATATCGACCGCGATCTCTATCATTCTCTCGAAATACCTGCCGTCGAGCAGCTCATCGTCTGCGCCCTCAAACTCGCCCGTGAAATCGGCTCCGAAGAGCTCGGCCGAGCGCTCACGGTATGCGCGGTATGTACCGGGATACTTAAACCGGTAGCTCTCGGGATCAAGCGGCATCGACTTTACCCAGTGCGCGCCCTGATGAGTGAACACGAGCGGGCTGTAGCAATGGAAGGTAAATACCGTATTTTTATCGACCGGAACGTCGAGCAGCGTAAGTCCGTAGATGCTGTCGTTGAAAATGCCTCCGACAACGATCCTGATATCCTTATCCTTTGCCCTGATCGCCTTTATCGTCCTCGTCGCGATCCTGTTCCAGGGATCGGCAAACTCCTTCGAGGTAACCTCGTTTAGCAGCTCAAAGCATACAAAATCCTTATTTTTGCCGTACCTGTCGGTAAGCGCGCACCACAGATCGACAAATATGTCCTGCAGATTCTCGCGGTAGAAGAACTGGCAGTTTTTTTCATCGTCAAACACATATCCGTGGGCCTTGTGCAGGTCGAGGATCATGTTAAGTCCGTACTTTTTGCACCACTCCATGCAGGTGTCAAGATATGCGAGACCGTCCTCGCGCAGACTGCCGTCCTCGTTCTGGATGACTTCGGCGTCAACGGGCACGCGGACATGATCGAGTCCCCAGCCCTTTATCACTTCAAAATCCTTCTCGGTAATAAAAGAATCGTAATGCTCCTTGTTGTAATGGTCTCCGCACTGCGACAGCCAGCCGCCGAGGTTCACTCCTTTAAGATATCCATCGAATGGTCTCATGTATCCATTTCCTCCTGCTCCTCAGTTATCACTATTCACACAATAACAAATCCGTGTTTTGTTGGCAAGAAAAAAACTGTTTTTATAAATCCCTTTTCGCTCGGCTTTTCTCTTGAATCCCCAATAGTTCTGTGATAGAATCAATATGCTTTTGGATATGTTACAAAAACATAAGGAGGAATATATGATCTACTCAACAGAAGTTAAGAACATGTGCCCTGTTACACAGGGGGTACATCACGGCGCAGCGCCCATCCCCGAGGAAGCAAAGTGGGTTAAGGCGAAAAAGGTTGAGGATATCTCCGGCTATACCCACGGTATCGGCTGGTGCGCACCTCAGCAGGGAGCATGTAAGCTCTCGCTCAACGTAAAAGACGGCGTTATCCAGGAGGCTCTCGTAGAGACCATCGGATGCTCCGGCATGACTCATTCGGCAGCTATGGCAGCTGAGATCCTTCCCGGTCTTACCGTTCTCGAGGCTCTGAACACAGACCTCGTTTGCGACGCGATCAACACCGCCATGAGAGAGCTCTTCCTTCAGATCGTTTACGGAAGAACACAGAGCGCATTCTCCGAGGGCGGCCTTCAGATCGGTGCAGGTCTTGAGGATCTCGGTAAGGGCGCACGTTCCATGGTCGGAACCACTTACGGCACTCTTGAGAAGGGTCCCCGCTATCTCGAGCTTACAGATGGCTACATCACACATCTTGCTCTTGATGAGAACGATGAGATCATCGGTTACAAGTATGTACACTTTGGCAAGATGATGGACTTCATCAAGAAGGGTGACGAGCCTGCAGAGGCACTTAAGAAGGCATCCGGTCAGTACGGCCGTGTTGCTGACGCAGCGAGACTCATCGATCCCAGAAAAGAATAATACACAGGAGGACAATTACAATGGCATTATTTGAATCATATGAGAGAAGAGAGCCTCAGATCCTTGCTGTGTTAAAGCAGTACGGTATCTCTTCTATCGAAGAATGTAAAGATATCACAATGGCTGCCGGCATCGATGTATACAAGCTCATCGAAGGCATCCAGCCCATCTGCTTCGAGAACGCAAAGTGGGCATACACCGTTGGCGCGGCTATCGCCATCAAGAAGGGATGCCGCAAGGCAGCTGACGCAGCGGCTGCTATCGGCGAAGGTCTCCAGGCTTTCTGCATCCCCGGCTCCGTT
>JAGCSS010000161.1 GCA_017964055.1 Lachnospiraceae bacterium | reverse complement strand
TGATTATCAGAGCTAAAAATGGAATGACATTGTTCCTTTAGATTATTGAATAATATTCTGTGAACATTAAAATACTTTTCCTGCCGAGATAATATCAAGAATGAGGGCCGACATTTTTATGCTTAGCGGCAACCAGCGGACAAGACGACGTTGTAGGGACTCGGCTCCGAACTGAAAAGCAAAAAATGGGCCAAATTCATCATCATCGACTTCTTTAATGTGAACATCAAAATAAGTTGTACAAAATTCCCATAGTGGATAGTAACTACCGACAGTTGAGAGAAGATATCGACCTCTCACCGCTATCGATCTGGAGGATATTTCGGAGATCCTCCGTCTGGACCGCTCGATGAAGATACTGGAGTTTTTGGGATAGCATTTCACAGTTCTTTCACAGTTTTTTCAATGTTGCTACAGAATGTGCCTTTATACTCGGACATGAGAACATTCTGAAGAAATGAGGAGTAATGACCATGACATTGAAAAAATATGTATGTCTGATGATGCTGCTGACATTGCTGGCAGCCTTTGGGCCCGTGGGTGCAAAGGCATCCGAAGCGGAGACAAAAGAGTACGAGAGCACGCTTTTTGACAGCTCGTACGTGCATAAGATAGAGATCCTGATGGATGACTGGGATACCTTTATCGAGAACTGCGAAGATGAGAAGTACAGGGCCTGTACCGTGGTGATAGACGGGATCAGGTATGAGAACATCGCTATCCGCGCAAAGGGAAACACTTCGCTCTCGAGCGTCCGTGCAATGAACAGCCAAAGATACAGCTTCAAGCTCGAGTTCGACCATTACGAAGACAATGTGACCTGCGACGGGCTGGACAAGCTGTGCCTGAACAATCTGATCCAGGACAATACCATGATGAAGGACTATCTGGTCTATCAGCTGATGGATGATTTCGGCGTCGCGAGCCCGCTCTGCAGCTATGCGTACATCACCGTCAACGGAGAGGACTGGGGACTGTATCTGGCAGTCGAAGGTGTGGAAGACAGCTTCCTGTCCCGCAATTACGGATCGGACGAAGGGGAACTGTATAAGCCCGACAGCACGGGCTTCGGCGGAGGCCGCGGAAACGGACGCGACTTCAACATGGAGGATTTCGAGGGATTCGAGGGCTTCGAAGGCTTTGAACGGCCGGAGGGGATTAACCCGCAGGATGGCGGGATGCCGTGGGTGCCCGGAGGAGGCGAAGGGCAGGACGGCGAAAACTCCGGAATGCCCGGGAACTTTGAGATGCCGGAAGGTTTTGAGTGGCCGGAGGGGTTTAACCCGCAGGAAGGCGGGATGCCGCGGATGCCCGGAGGCACCGAAGGGCAGGACGGTAACGAAGGACAGGACGGCACCGAAGGACAGGAAAGTTCCGGAAGACAGGGCGGATTCGGAGGTTTTGGTGGCTTCGGAGGCGGCTTCGGCGGCGGAATGGGCAGCGATGACGTGAAACTAAAGTACATCGATGACGATCCCGAAAGCTACCCCAATATCTTTGATAACGCGAAGACCAAGATCAGCGACGAGGACCGCGAGAGGCTGATCGCGTCGCTGAAGAGCCTTTCGGAGTATTCGGATCTGGAGGAGATCCTTGATATTGACGAGGTCCTGCGCTATTTTGTGGCGCATGTATTCGTATCCAACGGGGACAGCTACACCGGCAGCATGGTCCATAATTATTATCTGCATGAAAAGGACGGAAAGCTTTCGATGATACCGTGGGACTACAATCTGGCCTTCGGAAGCTTCCAGCGCAGCGAGTCCTCGAGCACGATAAATGCGTCGATCGACAGCCCCGTATCGGGAGGCAGCACGGATGACCGCCCGATGGTTGGATGGATATTCTCCGACGAAGGATACACCGAAATGTACCATGAGCTGTTCTCGGAGTTCCTGACAAAGTGGTTCTCGGATGACGAGATGGTCGCAATGATCAAAGATACGGCGGAAATGCTCCGTCCTTACGTGGAATCCGATCCGACAAAGTTCTGCACGACGGATGAGTTTGACAAGGGCGTACAGGCGCTGACAGGCTTCGTGTCACTGCGCTCGGAGGCGGTTTCCCGCCAGCTGGACGGCAATACCGAGCCCGTTGATACAACAGGCCTCAATCTCTCTGACATGGGCTCCATGAACCGCGGCATGGGCGGCGGCATGGCCGGTATGTTCGGAAGAGGACGCGATCGAGCCTCGGGTCAGTCTGCGGCAGGTGCTGAAGGAAATACCGGAGATACCGCGGAAAACAGGGATGCGTCCGGCACGAATAAGACCGGCGATGAAGCACTGCCAAGCGCTGCAGCAGAGGATAACGATACCACCCAAACAGATAACGGAAAGGGCAGTGATACCGTCAGACCCGAAGATACGGAGAGCTCCGTCGATCCGGAAGAAACGGAAGGTTCCGCTGAGATGAACGAGCGGAACAAATGGATACTCGTAGGCGTTTCGGCGCTGGTACTGCTCGGCATTTTACTAGTCGTATTGAAATGCCGGACCGGGAAAAGGAAAACGAGCTGACCCAAAGGCGCGCCATTATCCTGGAGACACAGTCCTGCAATACAAAAGCGATCGGATTCTATCTTCATCAGGGTTTTGAGCTTATCGGGTTTGATACCTGCTGCTATACGAACAATGATATCGGGCGCAGGGAAGTCAGGATCAACCTCGGATACTTTTTTCACAGAGAAGCCCGCAGAGAATAGCGGATCAAAGAACGGGACGGAAGAGGCCGGAACGGTCATGCACGACGAAAAAAGGTGACAAATGAACACCTTAAACCCGAGGTTTTATCTCTCGACGCTTTCGGGAAGATCATCACTCAATGGCATAGACCTGGCGGCAGTACTTGAAGCCGATAATAATTTCCTCTTCCTTACGCTGGTCCCCGGCATTGACCGCGAGATTGCGTTGAAGTTCCACTGCGGCGAGGCGTGGGATGAGCTGGACGAATATTGCAGGGAGCAAAAGACCTTTGTTTTTCGCACTCTTTACGAGGTAAATGCTGTGGCCGCACCACTCTTTTTTCCGCAGAAAATATTCCACGTTTCTGCCGGCACGGTGTACGGCGATTAACTAAATATGACTATATCATCAAGGCGCGGTCTTACCCTTTCTGCTGCGCCTTTTTTTGTGCTATAATCAAGTTGTTACTGAGTTTATCAGCAGAGGATCTTTACGTGAAACGAACTACGTTTATGTACATACGTAATGCAATGTTCCAGAACAAGGATATCTCTGAAATGTATGCGAATATAGGCTATCACGGAACAGGTCACGCAGAGGTCACGCAGAAAATCTAAGCAATGAAAAAGCCGGAACGCTGTATTTATCAGCATTCCGACCATCTCATCGTCGTCGAGGTGACTGGACTTGAACCAGCGGCCTCCACGTCCCTAACGTGGCGCTCTAGCCAAACTGAGCCACACCTCGAATCACATATTAAATTGTACTGCAAGCCAGCCAATTTAAGAGCTGCTAACCAGATTTGAACTGGTGACCTCATCCTTACCAAGGATGCGCTCTACCGACTGAGCTATAGCAGCAAGCCCAACCTCTTTCGAAG
>JAGCSS010000160.1 GCA_017964055.1 Lachnospiraceae bacterium | reverse complement strand
GCTTTAATATGTCCGGAAGCCACGCGGGATACTGTCCCTTTGCGGCGTCAAGAAAGATCATGTCAAAGGATCTGCCCTCCGATACCAGCTTTTTAAGGCTCTGTCCGGCATCACCCTCGATCAGTTTTATGCGCTCGTGACCTGCCAGGTTTTTCCTCGCATGGACCAGCCTCATCTCCACCTTTTCCAGGGTGGTGATCATGCAGTCCGCAGGCGCATATTCAAGCATATATAATGTCGAGAAGCCGACCGCAGTCCCGATCTCCAGGACTGCTTTCGGCTTTTTACTCGTCAGCATGAAACGCAGATATCTCTGCGTATCTCGTCGTATGATCGGCACACCTTCGGACAGAGCCCACCGCTCCAGCTGCATCAGCTGCGAAGGTCCGTCACCGTCAAGCGACTCCAGATACTTTGTTATATGTTCGTTTACGATCATGGCGTAGATTCCACATCCTCCACCGTTGTCTCGGCGTCAATGGACTGTCCGTAGTCCGTGATGACCTGCAGTATGTCGTCATAGGTCATCGATGTATTCAGCTCAAAGGTACCGGGCATGATCTCGTAGTCCTTCATTTTAAGCTTAAGGTAGAAGGAATACTTGCTCGTGACGAGCTTCGCGTCCTCGAGCTTGCTCGCGATGTTCATCGAGCTCTCGCCCTTAAGTATCGTGATCTTAACGTCTCTGCCGGGAGCGGCTTCAACGCTCGTGTCTCCGAAAAGCTGGTATGCAAAATCATAGCTGTATCCCGCAGCCTTTTTGATGCCGTATACCACCACCGCGTAGAATATCACGGCGATGCCTATCGTCAGTATGCCGAGTGCGAAGTTCAGCAGTATTCTGACCGCCTTGTTCGACCCCGACGAGGTCTTTGATTTAGCCATAATTCTCACTTCCTATCAGACTTCCATGATCACGGGAAGGATAACGGGGCTCCTGCGCATCCTCTTCCAGAGGTAATCACTGAGCTCGTCCTTGACCCTGTTCTTGATCCTGCTGTAATCCGTTATATTCCTGCAATAGCAGTCATCGAGCGCGCTTCGTACCACATCTGTCAGCTCCTCGATCAGTTCCTCGGACTCACGCATATATACAAAGCCGCGGGAAATGATGTCGGGACCGGACACAACCTCGCGTGTCTCCTGCTCGATGGCCATGACTACCATGATAAGGCCCGCCTCGGAAAGCATCTGCCTGTCGCGCAGAACAACGTTTCCGACATCTCCGACTCCGAGACCGTCGACCATGAGGCCGCCGACCTGAACATGGTCCGTAATGGCGCCTCTCTCTTCGTTCAGCGAGAGCACATCGCCGGAATTAAGGATAAACGCGTTCTCCTTCGGAATGCCCATCGCAACGGCTATCTCACGCTGCATGGCCAAATGTCTGTATTCGCCGTGAACGGGGATCGCGTATCTGGGCTTTGTCAGGGCGTAGATCAGCTTGATCTCCTCCTGGCTCGCGTGGCCCGAGACATGCGCATCGGAATAAATGACCTTTGCGCCCTTCTGCGAGAGCTCGTTTATAACCTTGGTAATGTTCTTTTCGTTGCCGGGGATCGCCGAAGAGCTGAATATTACAACGTCTCCGGGCTTAAGCGTAACCTTTTTGTGGATGTTCGAAGCGATCCTCGAGAGCGCCGCCATAGCCTCTCCCTGGCTGCCCGTGGTTATCAGGACGAGCTTGTCATCGGGATAGTTCTTCATGGTCTCGATCGGAATGATCGTGGTGTCTTTTGCCTTCACATAACCCAGCTCGACTGCCGTGGATACCACATTTACCATGCTGCGGCCCTCGATCACTACCTTGCGGCCGAACCTCTCCGCGGAGTTGATGATCTGCTGTACGCGGTCGACATTCGAGGAGAATGTCGCTACGATGATCCTGTTCTGGGCATTGTCCGCGAAAATAGTATCAAAGGTCTTTCCGACCGTTTTTTCCGACATCGTGAATCCGGGTCTCATCGCGTTGGTTGAATCGCACATGAGCGCCAGGACGCCCTTTTTGCCGAACTCCGCGAATCTAGCGAGGTCGATCGTCTCACCGTAAACGGGTGTGAAATCAACCTTGAAATCGCCGGTATGGATGACCGTTCCGGCGGGTGAATGTATCGCCAGCGCGCATGCGTCCGCAATACTGTGATTCGTCCTGATGAACTCCACCCTGAAATCGCCGAGGTTGATGTTCTGTCCGTAAACAACGGTCTTCAGCTTGGCTTTTTTCGGAACTGGATGCTCCTTTAATTTGTTCTCGATAAGGGCTACCGTAAGCCTGGTCGCGTAAACGTTGACCGGTATCTCGTTCAGCACGTAAGGCAGGGCGCCGATATGGTCCTCATGTCCGTGCGTGATAACAAAGCCCTTGACTTTATCTATGTTCTCCTTAAGGTATGATACGTCGGGAACGACCAGGTCGATGCCCAGCATATCATCCTCGGGGAATGCGATGCCGCAGTCCACGACTATGATCGAATCTTCATATTCGAAAGCCGTGATGTTCATACCTATCTGTTCAAGTCCCCCGAGAGGTATGATCTTGAGGGATGTCATATTTTTTTCTGTTTCTTTCTTCTTACTCATATTCTCCTAAACTTATAACCGGCCGCCTGCGCGTACTTCAAGTTATTCGTCCTCTTCGGGGACCAGATCCACTTCCCCGTCCAGAAGTTCTTCAAGAAGCCCCGCTACGGCTTCGATCTCTTTTTC
>JAGCSS010000159.1 GCA_017964055.1 Lachnospiraceae bacterium | reverse complement strand
CGTATAACCCGAAGCCGCTTCATTGCCACGCTGACGCTGGGCTTTGTCACACCCATCTCCGCAGCCAGCTCAAACGCCCTGACACTGCCGTTCCTGTTGTGCAGGAGCAATATATTTTTCAGATAATCCTCAGACGAATTATGTGTTTCAGCCAACTTCATATAAATAACCAACTCCCTTTTACATGCGCGATATGATCGCACCGCATCTGGTTAGCATAGTCTAACCTCAATGTCAAAAATAAAAGACCTAACAGGTCGTTAAATCTCTTATTTTTTATGGCAGGCCCCGCTCATTGCGCAGCTTCCGCAATTGCATCCGCACGAACAGCTCTGCCCTTTTTTCTTTTCCCTCACTAAGGCCCTGACCGCAAGAAAAACTATCAAGATCACGATAAGTGCCGTGACTATGGTGCCGAAATTTGCCGATAAAAACTCTGTCATGTCTGTCACTTCCTTTCGCTCAGTCTCTCCTTAAAAATCCCTCCCGGGACAGGAGGACCGTCGCCGGGAAGGAAAAATATTGGAGAATAAGGAATAGGCATCAAACTTTAACTGCCTTTGTAAACTTTGTAGCTTCGCTGTACTTCTTGAAGAACAGCATGTAAATGATTGCCGCAAGGAACGCAATGGCAAAGATCAGGCCGATCACACTTACATTTCCTGTGAAGAGTCCGCCGAACTGGTTTATCATCAGCGCAACGATATAAGAGAAACCGCACTGATACAGGATAGCGAACCAGGTCCACTTCGCGTTGTTCATCTCACGTCTGATGGCACCGATAGCAGCAAAGCAGGGTGCGCACAGAAGGTTGAATACCAGGAACGACATACCGGTAACTCCGGTGAATACGCCTGCGAGTGTAGCATAGAGGCCCTCTTCTCCGCCTCCGTAGAGAACGCCCATCGTACCTACGATGTTCTCCTTAGCTACGAGACCTGTAAACGATGCAACCGCTGCCTGCCAGTTGCCCCATCCGAGAGGAGTGAACAGCCATGCGATGGCATTGCCGACCTTTGCCAGGATCGAGATTGAGATCTCGTCTTCTTCCAGCATCCTGAATCCGTCCTCCGCGAAGCCGAAGCCCGAAAGGAACCATACAACGATCTGGGAAACAAGGATGATCGTGCCTGCCTTCTTGATGAAGGACCAGCCGCGCTCCCACATGGAACGGAGCACATTGCCGAGTGTCGGCATATGGTAAGCGGGAAGCTCCATAACGAACGGAGCGGGGTCTCCCGCGAACATCTTTGTCTTTTTCAGAATAATACCCGAGATAATGATCGCAGCCATACCGATGAAGTACGAGCCTGTCGAGATCCATGCACTGCCGCCGAAGATCGCGCCTGCGATCATCGCGATGAAGGGAACCTTAGCGCCGCAGGGGATAAATGTCGTGGTCATGATCGTCATACGGCGGTCACGCTCATTCTCGATGGTACGTGATGCCATGATGCCGGGGATACCGCAGCCGGTGCCGACAAGCATGGGAATGAAGGACTTGCCCGAAAGGCCGAAGCGTCTGAAGATACGGTCGAGCACGAATGCGATACGTGCCATGTATCCGCAGGCCTCAAGGAATGCGAGCATCAGGAACAGTACGAGCATCTGGGGAACAAATCCGAGTACCGCGCCTACGCCGGCTACGATACCGTCGAGGATAAGGCTCTTAAGCCAGTCTGCGGTTCCGATCTTATCGAGGAGGCTCTCAATGAGCACGGGCACGCCGGGTACCCATACTCCGTAATCAGCGGGATCGGGCTCCTCAAAGCCGTTCTCCTTAACATAAGCAACCGCATCCTTAAAGGACATTCCGATAACGCCTTCGTCTGCGTCCTCGGGAACAGCATCGTAGTATACCGTCATCTCGTCTACCGCGAGCGTTTCCTCATCCTCAACCTCAACTGTGGAAGTTGCGGGACCCGTGATGCCTTCCAGCTCAGCGATAGCCGCGTCTGCGTCAAACTCTTCGTCTTCAGCGTCTACTTCAAGATATGCGCCGATAGCGCTCATAGCGTCACCGTACTCTTCCGCTGCCGCGTCTGCTGCCCTTCCGCCGATACCGAAGAGATGCCAGCCGTCACCGAACAGTCCGTCATTTGCCCAGTCTGTAGCCGAAGCTCCGACTCCTACCATCGCGATCCAGTATACCAGGAACATAACTGCCGCGAAGATCGGAAGTCCCAGCCATCTGTTGGTCACGATCTTATCGATCTTATCCGAAGTGGTCAGGGCTCCCGCCTTCTTTTTCTTATAGCAGGCCTTGATGACCTCTGCGATATATACATAACGCTCATTGGTGATGATGCTCTCCGCGTCATCGTCAAGCTCCTTCTCTGCCGCTGCGATATCCTTTTCAACATGCGCGAGCTTGTCCGAAGTGATATTCATGGAAGAAAGCACCTTGTCGTCACGCTCGAAGATCTTGATGGCATACCATCTCTGCTGCTCCTCGGGCATGTCGTGAACGATCGCTTCTTCGATATGCGCGATCGCATGCTCAACGGGACCCGAGAAGGTGTGCTGGGGAACCGTCTTTGTATTCTTTGCCGCGTCGATGGCCGCCTCGGCTGCCTCCATGATGCCGGTCTCCTTCAGGGCGGAGATCTCAACAACCTTGCAGCCGAGCTGTCTGGAGAGTTCTGCGATATTGATCTGATCGCCGTTCTTTCTGACAACATCGATCATGTTGATCGCTACGACCACAGGGAT